>JADGDI010000050.1 GCA_016744975.1 Hyphomicrobiales bacterium
ATTTGAACTCGTGCACGATCTTCGTAAACGGCGTTACGTAGGCGTTGTTCGACATCACGCTGATTTTTATTTTTCATCATATCGATGAAATCAATAACGATTATTCCACCCAAATCACGCAATCTTAATTGACGTGCAATTTCAGCAGCGGCTTCTAAATTGGTGTTCAGTGCGGTGTTTTCAATGCTGTTTTCTTTGGTTGATTTTCCTGAGTTAATATCAATAGAAACCAATGCTTCGGTTTGATTAATAACCAAGTATCCACCAGATTTTAAAGTAACATTAGGGCTGTAGATCGTGTCCAATTGTTGTTCGACATGATGGCGAATGAATATAGGCTGAGCATCCTTATATTGGTGCACTTTTTTTGCATGGCTTGGCATTAACATTTGCATAAATGCCTTGGCTTCACGATATGCCTTAGCACCAGACACCCAAACAGAATCAATATCGCGATCATATAAATCGCGAATAGATCGCTTTATCAAATTGCCTTCTTCATATACCAAATGTGGCGCCACAGAACGTAACGTTAAATTCCGTACATTTTCCCATAACCTAATCAAATATTCATAATCGCGTTTAATATCCATTTTTGTTCGGTTAGCACCTGCTGTGCGAACAATAAGCCCCATACCCTCATCTAGAACAAGGCCTTCAGCAACTTCTTTTAAACGCTTACGATCTGATATATTGGTGATTTTACGGCTTATACCGCCACCTTTTGGCGTGTTTGGCATGAGGACACAATAGCGACCTGCAAGGGATAGATATGTGGTTAAAGCAGCACCTTTATTACCACGTTCTTCTTTAACAACTTGCACCAAAATTATTTGGCGCCGCTTAATGACCTGCTGGATTTCATAACGCTTACGCAATCTGTTGGTTTTACGCTTAACAGGTGCTGTGGTTTCCTCATCTAATCCATCATCAGAATTGTCGATAATCTCAACACTGCCATCAACAGGTTCAGCACCTGCGTCTAAAATGGACGATACACCAGATTGGTTAGAAACTTCAGCAGATTTTACAACTTCGGTTGATTTAATGGAGTCATTTAAACCAGAAGCCTCGCTTGAGGACTTTTGCCCAGCATGAGTATTATTTTCATGTTTTTCAAATGGGGTATCTTCGTTTAGTGCCGTTATATATGGCGGCAAGGATGTAAATACACCGCGTAGAGGTCGGTTCCCCATGCGATACCCGCGCCCACGTCCACGCCCACGGTAACCACGCCCACGGCTACGGTTAGCTTGGTTATTACGTGTGTTTTGGTTTTCTAACTCAGGTTGTTGGCCGCTGGTTTCAGCATTAGCGGTTTCGGCTTCTTTACTAAATACTGGTAAAGAAGTGAATATCCCTCTAGCCGGTCGGCGAACAAACCGATTGTTATTGCGTCTACCGCGCCGGCGGTTATTATTGTTATGCCGTCCACGTTTGTTATTATCATCGCTTTTATTATATTGTTGAACTTCTTTGAGTTCATCTTCACGATTGTTCTCAGCTGCAACTTCTGCTTCTTCCTTAAGCAAAGCAGCTCGATCCGCCGCTGGAATTTGATAATAATCAGGATGTATTTCGCTAAACGCTAAAAACCCATGTCGATTACCGCCAAAATCAACAAATGCAGCCTGCAAAGAAGGTTCAACGCGGGTTACTTTTGCTAAATATATATTGCCCTTGAGCTGGCGACGATTGGCAGCCTCAAAGTCAAATTCTTCGATCTTGTTTCCTTTGACGACAACAACACGCGTTTCTTCTTCGTGCGTTGCATCAATAAGCATTTTGTTATTAGCCATGTTTCTCTCACTACCAAATAATAAGCATATGCAAAGCGAGATATTGCCTTGTTTGCAGTGTTTTTATTAACTGCATTAAGTTTTTTTTGCGGCTCATTATTTGTATATATTTGTTGCTGCGAGTTGTTTTTCGCAAGGTAAAGTCTGGTCGACATTAATTTAATATCGCTGGAATGAATTTTATCTATCAATGATAAGATAAAGCTTTGGTTAACCCAATTAATATAAGCTTTGCGCAAAAAGTTGTCGGCTTTCTGGCAGATAGAATTAAATAAATATTGGTGGGGTTCAAAAAGAATGGAAGCAATTAGACGTGCGCGCAATATAGCCAAGCTCGCTACAAAACACTTTACCCACATCGTTAAATGGTTTTTAGCCATTATTTGTCCATTCGCTGCCAAATCTGTTGGCGGTTACTTAAATGGTTATCAATTTTTTGCCATTGCAAAAATAACCATATATTTTGATTCATTTTGCAAAATATTAAGCAAAAGTTATCTAAAAATCAGTGTAATACGCTGAATCGATTGGCCTTCAAAGGAAACAGCTCTAAATTCTTCATATAAATGACAAGTTCAATTATATATGTCTATCTTAATAGAAGGAAATTCAAGATAATGCAACGAAAAAACTTCAAATAATTACCATAATGTCCGATCATTATTAAATATATGCCAGATAATAAATAATTTTAAATATGAAAAACCTATTGTTTATAAGCAATAATAGACCAAATTAAACCACTTATTATTTTTTATAGTTTATTTTATCTCATAGAGGCATTAAAGCGCTGATATTCACATTGATAGAGCAAGTTTTTAAATGATAAATTCAAAGTTTTTGGCAGTTCTAACGCTGGTTTTAATATTGAGCAATAGCGCCATTGCCTTCGCAAACGATGTCTATGATATCCGCCTATCTGGTGGCTTAAACAAAACCCGACTGGTAATCGAACTTGATAAAAAAGTAGCCTTTAAAGTTTATAATATTTCAGACCCCTATCGATTGATTGTTGATTTTGATGCCGTCAATTTTAATCTGCCCGAAAATATAGGTACCAAGACTTTTGGACTGATTAAAGAATTTCGTTATGGTAATTTTTCCCAAAGCAAATCACGTATCGTGCTTGACACAGTTGGTAAAACAGAAGTTTCAGCTGCTTTCATCATACCGCCAAAATCCAATAAAGGTGCGCTCTTGGTTGTCGATATCATTTCAAAACATATTAATACTTCTAACCAAAGCGTTATAAAATCAGAAGGTAAACAAAATCTTAGCATTAAGTCTGTGCCTTCAATTGATGATGACTTAAAAGATGACGGCCAAATGATTGACCTTGATTTCCAACCCTCAATCCCTTCGATTGATGAGTTGATGGCGATCGTCGCGTCAGGTGACAATCCAGTTGGCACGGATCAAAATAGCTCGAATTTACCACAATCAAAGGTTGATGTTTCGTCACTAGATATTGGCTCAAATGACGATATTAGCAAACCAACTGCAAATGGTTATCCTGATGCAAATACTATTTCAGCCCAAAAAACAACATCGCTAATTGGTGTGTCTAAGCCAGTAAAAAGGCCAAGTAATTATAAAAAGCTTGTGCTTGCATTATTGCAAAACCAATCCAATCCTAGCTCAAGTAACAATACAAAAAACCATAGAAAACCGACCATAATTTTAGATGCAGGACATGGCGGTATTGATGGTGGAACCGTAAGTTTAAGAGGGACACGCGAAAAAACGGTAGTCTTGAGTTTTGCCAAGCGGTTACAAAAGAAACTAAACGCAACAGGGCGTTATAAAGTATACCTAACAAGAAAAGGTGATTATTTTATTAAATTACGCGATCGTGTTAAAATTTCAAGAAAATATAAGGCAGATCTATTTATCTCATTGCATGCAGACTCGGTACCAGGGCGAAACTCCTCAGCCCGTGGCGCATCTATTTATACATTGTCCGATAAAGCATCAGACAAAGAAGCAGCGGCTCTCGCACGTAAAGAAAACAGATCAGACATATTGGCAGGTGTTGAATTTAAAAATGAGTCCAAGGTCGTGACATCAATTTTGATAGATCTTGCACAGCGCGATTCAAAAACAAAATCCGTGAAATTCGCTACTTACACCGCCAATCAAATGCGTGGTAATGTATTGGTTCGAAAACGTCCAATAAAATTCGGCAATTTAAGCGTGCTAAAAGCGCCAGATATTCCGTCGGTGCTTATTGAGCTGGGTTATTTATCCAATAAACATGATGAGCGAAATCTAAAATCCTCTGCGTGGCAAAATAAAATGGCCTTGAGTTTGCAACGTTCGATTGATCAATATTTCAAAAATCGTCTTCTTTTTTAATATTATGCTTTTAATTTCGATCGAATGGTGGCTTTTCTGATAATAAGGTCAATAAATTAAAATTAGGCCTAGCCTTTGCCACAATCTGGAATTAGTTTCATAAAAAATCAGCCAAACCAATCGTGATTCGAAACGATAATTGGTTTGATATGTCTATAATTATAGATTAATTTTATATCTGGAAACAGATTTAAGTGATGTTAGGTTCTCATGCTCTGGCGCTTATTTAGTTCAATATTTGCGGTGTTTTTTCTATTCTTAATCGTTGGAATTGCGTCCGTTGCTTATATCATTTGGGATGCAAGTCAAGATTTGCCAGATCATAATAGTTTAAAAGCTTATGAGCCAAATGTAATGAGCAGAATGCATGCCGCAAATGGTCAATTACTTGCTGAATATGCCGAAGAGAGGCGCCTATATATTCCTTTTGAGTCCATTCCACAGCGAACAGTGCATGCTTTCATCTCCGCTGAAGATAAGAATTTTTTCACCCACCCAGGTATTGATGCTTTGGCTTTTGCCCGTGCTATGTTTACCAACCTAAAAAACTATGGTTCGGGTAGGCGAATGATTGGTGCTTCAACCATCACACAACAGGTTGCCAAAGTATTTCTTTTAACCAATGAATATACCTATACCCGTAAAGTGAAGGAAGCTTTGCTAACCATGCGGATTGAGAGCAGTTATACAAAAGGCAAAATCTTAGAGCTTTATCTGAATGAAATTCCATTAGGTTTAAGATCTTTTGGCGTTGCTGCTGCATCATTAAATTATTTTGGTACCACATTGGATAAAATTTCAATTGCTCAAACGGCATATCTGGCGGCCTTACCAAAAGCGCCAAGCAATTACCATCCGTTTAGAAAGACAGATCGCGCCATCGCCCGAAGAAATTGGGTTATCGATAGAATGTTTCAAAATGGGTATATCACACGGGAAGAAATGATCACCGCTCAAGGTGAGCCCCTAGGTGTGACCCCTAGACCATTTGGAGCGCATATTTTTGCAGCCGAATATTTTGCCGAAGATGCCCGTCGTAAAGTTATTGAGCTATACGGTAAAGATAAATTGTCAAAAGGCGGTTTGTCAATTAGAACGACGCTTGACCCAATCATGCAGGCTCAAGCTAAAAAATCGATTACCAGCGCGATGGTTGGCTATAACCGAAAATATGGTGGTTGGCGAGGCCCGGTAACCAGTATCGAATTGAATGACAATTGGCCCACTGAATTGGTCAATATTAAACGCCCAAGTGATATTAAGCCGTGGCGTCTGGCAGTCGTGCTAGCAGTCGATAAAAAGAATGCACAAATTGGTTTGCGCCCACCTGTAAATCGTGCAGGTGAAATTGATGCACGCATAGAAACCAGTTTTATTCCATATTCTGAAGTGAAATGGGCGCGTGCAAAGTTAAAAAAAGGTTTGGGTAAAACACCAAAGTCTGTCGATCAACTACTTAAGGTGGGTGACGTTGTTTATGTAACTGCTTCAAGCAAAGGCGATTATTATCGCTTAATGCAAATCCCTAAAATATCGGGTGGTATTGTGGTGATGGACCCTAATAATGGCCGTGTTCATGCCTTAGTTGGTGGCTTTTCATACAAGCTTAGCCAGTTTAATAGGGCATCACAAGCCAAACGCCAACCAGGTTCATCTTTTAAACCCTTTGTTTATGCAGTTGCACTTGAACAAGGCTATACACCGTCTTCTTTAGTGTTAGACGCCCCGTTTGAGAAAAAAGTTAAAGGTCAGAAAAAAATTTACAAACCCAAGAATTACTCTAAAAAATTCTATGGGCCCTCAACTTTAAGGCTAGGTATTGAACGCTCTAGAAATGTTATGACCGTGCGCCTGGCAGATGATATTGGGATGAGAGTGATATCAAAATACGCCAATGAATTTGGCATTTATGAAAATCTTAAACCTTATATTTCAATGTCACTTGGTTCAGGCGAAACCACTGTACTTAACATGACGACAGGTTACAGCATATTGGCCAATGGTGGTAAAAAAGTAACCCCAACCTTAATTGATCGCATTCAAGACCGCTATGGTCGTACTATTTATAAACATGATGAGCGCGAATGCCCTTCCTGTTTTGCAGAGACATGGGCAAGCCAAGAAGAACCAAAACTAGTCGATAAACGTAAACGGGTTATCAGTGCCACTACGGCTTATCAAATTACAAGTTTCATGGAAGGCGTTGTAAAACGCGGCACAGCGCCAGTCGTCAAAAAACTTGGCAAACCCGTAGCAGGTAAAACTGGTACAACCAATGATTATAAAGATGCATGGTTTGTTGGCTATACGCCAGATCTAGTGGTTGGCGTATATCTTGGTTTTGATACCCCAAAAAATATGGGTCGTAGTCAAACAGGCGGCCAACTGGCTGCACCTGTGTTCCTCGACTTTATGCAACAAGCATTAAAAGGTAAACCTGCTGTACCATTTCGTGTTCCAAATGGCCTAAATTTTTACCGTATCAATGCTAAAACGGGTGTTGCTGCCATGCCCGGTGATAAAAACATCATAATTGAAGCGTTTAAACAAGGCGCTGAACCACCTGAAGAGTTTTTATCCTTTACTGATTCAGAAGAATTGTCGATAGAAGGGCTAGACTTTGATACCGATAGCTTGAATGAATTTGAAGTTGTTTTAAACAATAGCGATGGCGCAACTCAATTACTGGAACTGGATTTATCACTCGATAGTGATGAAGGTACAATTTTTTAACAAAACAATGTGGTGACCCTTAATGCGAGCAGAAACTCTGTCAATTATTGACGAAATCAAGCAGGCCATCGCCCTGCTAAGGAGGCATCTTTAACTGGGATGTCGCCGTTAGAAGAATGGACGAACTAAATGCAATGTCCGAGGACCCAAGCTTGTGGGACAACCCCGAAAAAGCCCAAGCCACTATGCGCGAGCGCCAAACATTAGATGATGCCTTTGCGCGGGTTAAGAAATTTGAAGATGCTATAAACGATGGCGCAGAAATGATCGAACTTGCCGAGATGGAAGACGATCAAGAAATGATAGGTGAAATTGAAGCCAACTTAGCCTCAATAAAAATTGAAGCCGATAAAGCTCAATTGGATACTTTGCTTTCAGGCGAGGTAGATAGCAATAACACCTATCTAGAAATTCATGCTGGCGCAGGAGGGACTGAAAGCTGCGATTGGGCATCTATGCTATTTCGTATGTATGTCAGATGGTCGGAAAAACGTGGCTATAAGGTCGAGACCATTGAATATCAAGCAGGTGATGAGGCTGGCATTAAATCAGTGACCATTCACATTCAAGGTCATAATGCGCATGGTTGGTTAAAAACTGAATCGGGCGTTCATCGTTTGGTGCGCATTTCGCCGTTCGACTCCAATGCCAAACGTCACACGAGTTTTACTTCCGTATGGGTATATCCTGAAATAGATGACAGCATTGATATTGATGTATCAGATAAAGATGTCCGTATAGATACATATCGTGCAAGTGGTGCGGGTGGGCAACATGTCAATAAAACCGATAGTGCAGTACGCATTACCCATTTAGAAACCAATATAGTCGTACAATGCCAAAATGACCGTTCACAACATAAAAACCGCGCTACCGCATGGAATATGCTGCGGGCAAGGCTTTATGAGCATGAGATGAAAATACGCCAAGCCGAAGCGGATCAAACAGAGGCTTCAAAAACTGAAATTGGTTGGGGGCATCAAATTCGTTCATATGTTTTGCAACCATATCAAATGGTCAAAGATCAACGTACCCAAGCAGAATCAAGCAACCCAAGCGCGGTGTTAGATGGTGATATTGATCTGTTTTTAGAGGCATCTCTAGCCAGTAAAATCACGTCAGAAGAAGCTGGTGCATAGTCTATAAAATGTATACCCAAAACTGCTGAATGAATTAAAAAAAACCGCGAATTCTGTCATAAGAATTACGCGGTTTAATGCTTGAAACTTAGTCAGTTGTCTTAATCTACTACAGCATTAACAGGCTCAGGTGCAATTTCAACTTCAGCTAGGGGTTTTATTAATGCAGACTTTTGGCTTGGTGCAGCAGCATTAGGATAATCTGCTAAAGGCGCATCAGATCGTTTGCAACTGCCTTCAAATTGCGCGCCAGATTCAATCGATAATGTCTCATGCAATATGTCACCGTTCAAAATACAATCTGATGCAAGTAATATTTTAATGCCGCGGGCGGTGCCATTCACTCTACCATGGATAATCAGTTCCTCTGAAATCACTTCCCCATTAATAATCGCGTTATTGCGAACAATAATTTTTTGAGCTCTAACATCGCCTTCGACATTGCCCTCAATGACGACTTCACCGTTAGAGACAATTGAACCTGTAATAGATATGTCATTGCTAATAAATGTGACATCATCCGATAATTCTGGAGTTTGAATGCTGTTCGGGTTTGCCTTATTGCCAGCAGAGCCAACATTCATATCTTTACGCTTGGGAGGCAATGGTGCAATGCTTGAAGGCTTACGCATTTGTGGAGGTGCGGCAGGTAATACTCCTGAGCCAGGCACATTAGGGTTGTTAGCACCATCGGTTTTCTTGTTAAACATAATACACTCCGAACATTTTGTAAGACTTAATAGTGTTTCAACTAATTATAATGTTAAATAATATAATTTTTATCAGAATCAGAGTCAATCGCTTTACCTGATTTTTACTAAAAAATCACCGAAGGTTGTAATTATGTCCCTTAAAAACATAGATATTACAATTAAATATAGAAAGTTCGACCTGTTTAGGCGGTAAAGCTTAAGCAGATTTTTTAGTTCTACTTTGTATGTGAGCGTCAATTTTTGCACCAGCGTCAACTGAAATGGTACTTTTAAGAATATGGCCATTAATGTGTGCGGTAGATTTAATTTCAACATGATTAGATTTAATTTCACCATCAAACTGGCCTGAAATAATAGCAACTTCAGAATCAATTTTGCCATTGCAAATGGCTTGACGGTCTATTACAATATTTTTTGCAATTAAATCGCCATTGATGATGCCTTGGATCTTCAGTTCAGATTTAGAGACAATATTGCCTTCAATTTTGGTATTTGCATTAATAAATGTTGTATTTGATCTCATATTCTCACCTGAATTTAGCGTACTAAATTCCATTATATTCGTTTTATTTAGCAAATCACGTGTATCATTTCAAAAGTGACAGAGTCAGCTACCTGCTTGATGAAAAGTAAACCCGTTTTGGTTGAATTTGCAATTATTGCTTAGTCAATAATCTAATTGATATGATCTATTAGTCTATCTAGTACATTTTGCACATGGCCTTTTACTCGAACCTTATGCCAAATGTCAATGATTTTTCCATCTATATTTATTAAAAAGCTAGTGCGAACAATACCCATATATTCTTTGCCATAGTTTTTCTTCGTTTGCCAAACATTATAAGCTTCTAATGCCACATGATCTTCGTCTGAGGCAAGTATAATATTCAAATTATGCTTTTCTCTAAAGTTTTTGTGTTTCTTAATACTATCTGCCGAAATGCCAATTGTTACGCAATTATTATGCTCAAACTCACCTTTGGTAGCAGTAAAATCTTGCGCTTCAACGGTGCAGCCTGGCGTATTGTCTTTTGGGTAAAAGAATAAAACAATATTTTTTCCCTTAAAGTTTGCTAAAGATATTGTACCATTGGTATCCGTTTCAAGGCAAAAATCGGGGGCATTATCACCAATATTTAACATGTTTTTATAATCCTAAACTGGCTTAATCAGCATATGTTTTTTCTTGCCAATTGAAAGTTTAACAACCTGTTGTTCATTTAAGTGCTCAAGCATTAATGTCAAGCGCTCATCTTTTACGATTTGGTCATTTAAGCGCACTGCACCGCCTTTGATGTGACGGCGTGCTTCACCGTTTGAACTGGCAAGCCCTGCTTTTACCAAAGCAGTTAATATACCCAGGCCACTTTCAATTTCCGACTTTTCAATTTCAATACTCGGTAAGTCAGCGCTTAACCCGCCTGTTTCAAAGGTTATTCTTGCGGTTTCAGCAGCTTTAAGCGCAGCAATTTCACCACGAGCCATTTTGGTCACCTCAGTGGCAAGAATTTTCTTCACGTCATTTAGTTCAGCACCTTGCGCTTTTTCAAGCTTCTCAATTTCTGTAATAGAAAGTTCAGTAAACATGCGTAAAAATTTACCAACATCAGCATCCTCGGTGTTCCGCCAATATTGCCAATAGTCATAGGCAGGTAAATTTTCTTCGTTCAACCAAACCGCATTGCCTTCAGATTTCCCCATTTTTTGACCGGAGGCAGTTTCCAGCAATGGTGTGGTCAGTGCAAATACTTCTTTGCCATCAACACGGCGTGTCAGTTCCACACCGTTTAAAATATTACCCCATTGGTCAGATCCACCAATTTGTAGGTCACAACCATACCGTCGATTAAGTTCCAAAAAGTCATAACCCTGTAAAATCATATAGTTAAATTCTAAAAAGCTTAGATGTTGGTCGCGGTCCATGCGGTTTTTAACACCTTCAAAGGAAAGCATGCGGTTCACCGAAAAATGAACACCATAATCGCGCAAAAACTCCATGTAATTCAATTCACAAAGCCAGTCAGCATTATTGGCCATAATCGCTTTTGGGTCATTTTTATCATCAGGGTTGCCAAACTCTAAAAATTGAGCAAATATTGACTTTATACCCACTAAATTCTGATTGATATCATCAAGGGTCAACATTGGTCGATCGGTTGATTTGAAGGATGGGTCGCCAACCATAGAAGTGCCGCCGCCCATTAATGCAATCGGCCGATGTCCAGTTTTCTGCATGATGCGCAATACCATAATCATGGTTAAGTTACCAACATGCAAGCTATTGGCTGTACCATCAAACCCAATATAACCGGTGATAGGGCCTTCTAAAGCACGTGCATCCAACGCTTCGGGTTTAGAAATTTGCTTAATAAAACCGCGTTCTTCTAACGTGATTAATAGTTCAGATTTAAATTGTGTCATATGAGTCTCAGGATATAATCTATTTATTTTCGGCGCGAGTGGTCATTCGGTGGTCAATATAGGCGCCAACATTGTCAATAAGTTCTTCAACATGTCCATCAAAAAAGTGGTTAGCACCTTCAACGACTTTATGGACGATCCGAATGCCCTTTTGAGTTTTTAACTTTTCGACAAGCTTTACAACACTATCCTCAGGCGTAACGCGGTCCATGTCACCATTAATCATAATCCCAGATGAAGGGCAGGGGGCTAAAAAACCAAAATCATAAAGGTTGGCCTGCGGCGCGACGGATACAAAACCTTCAACTTCTGGGCGGCGCATAAGCAGCTGCATACCAATCCAAGAACCAAAGGAAAATCCAGCAATCCAACTACCGGAGCAATCAGGGTTTTGGGTCTGAAGCCAATCAAGCGCAGCGGCTGCATCAGATAACTCTCCAAACCCATCGTCAAAAGTCCCATGCGATCGACCAACGCCCCTAAAGTTAAAGCGTAATACCGAAAATCCACGTTCTTTGAATGCATAAAAAAGTTGATAGGTAATCTGATTATTCATCGTGCCGCCAAACTGCGGGTGCGGGTGCAATATAATAGCAACAGGCGCATTTGGTGATGGATTATGATGATAACGTCCTTCAAGACGGCCACTTGGTCCATTAAAAACAACTTCAGGCATATAATCTCACTCTTAAAATAATTGAAACCCGTCGGTTTGAAAATTAATAATAGAAATATCCCCCAATAAAAAAAATCCAACAGTTTTTATACTTGACCTTTTTAGTAGGGTTTACTAAATCTATATATACAATTTGGAAACTTTCTAGATTAGATAGTGTTGTTGCAGCTTCTGTTTAAGCAATAAGCGTATAAAATTGCAAGAAAAAGCCACATATTAGACGATATTATGCGCATAATATTAGCTTTTGAGCCTAAAAACTACCTAATTCGAGAATTTTGGTAAAGAATAATATTATGAAGTTAAGCACACGCGGGCAATATGCAGTCATGGCAATGGTTGACTTAGCACAACATAATCATAATGATGCGCCAACGAGTTTGTCGGCAATCGCTGTTCGGCAGGATATTTCTTTGCCTTATCTGGAGCAATTATTTTCAAAATTACGAAAATCAGACTTGGTTAAAAGCGTTCGCGGCCCACAAGGCGGTTATTTTCTTACGGTAAAGCCAGTAGAAATCAAATTATCGCAAATTATCAATGCCGCGGATGAAGAGATTAGCATCACGAGATGTTCGGATATGGATGGAGAGGGCTGTGCTAAAACAGGCGTTTGTCACACCCATTATCTCTGGCAGGCCCTAACAGATCACATTGAGAGTTTTTTAGACAGTGTCACTTTAGACGACCTATTGCAGCGTAAACCCCTCACTGGCATGTTTTGTTTTTCAAAATCTGTCAATAACCTTAAAATGCCTTTAGATAGACACGAGCAATGAGTAAACAGCGTATATATTTGGATTATAATGCAACAACGCCCATTAGAAGTGAGGCAAAAACTGCCGTCATGTCCGCGATGGAGCAGGTTGGTAATGCATCATCTGTACATCAAGAAGGCCGCAAAGCCCGAGGGCTTATTGAGACAGCACGCGAGCAGTTGGCAGCATTAGTCAATGCACAAACCAAAGAGATCACCTTCACTTCAGGCGGCACCGAAGCCAATAATATGGTTTTGGCCAGCGATTTAGGCGCATTGGGTAAAAAAACACCACTTGCCGCAACATTAATGAGCGCAATTGAACACCCTTCTTTATTAAAAGCCCAAAGCCTTAGTAACCACCCAGTTGAGCTTATAAAGGTAAACGAGAACGGCCAGATTGACCTTAATCATTTGGAGCAATTGCTAAAAATATGGCAAGAAAAATCCGACCTACCAGTTTTGGTTTCTATCATGTGGGTTAATAACGAAACAGGTGCCGTTCAACCGATCGTAGAAATTGCCAATATTGTCCATCAATATGCAGGCTTTTTGCATGTAGATGCCATTCAAGCATTGGGTAAAATTAATATAGACTTTACCAGCTTAAATATCGACTTAATGTCATTATCCAGCCATAAAATTGGCGGTGTTTTAGGCGCTGGTGCGTTGGTTATGCGCCTAGGGATTCTGGCCGACAGTTATATAAAAGGCGGTGGTCAAGAACTTGGCCTTAGAGCAGGAACAGAGAGTGTCCCAGCAATAGCTGCCTTTGGTGCGGCCGCAAAAGCTTGCCAGTCTGAGCTTAAAAACACAAATCACTATATTGCAATGCGCGCCACATTAGAAAAGAATATTCTAAACATTTCACCACAAGCCGTTATTTTTGCTCAAAATTCAAACCGCGTTGCAACCACATCATGCTTTGCAATTTCAGGCATCGCCGCTGAGCGGGCATTAATGAGCTTAGACTTAGCTGGCATTGCTATCAGTTCAGGCTCAGCCTGCTCGTCAGGCAAGGTTAGCCAGTCTCATGTGCTAAAGGCAATGGGTGTCGATAATGAATTGGCGCTTTGCGCTTTACGCCTAAGTTTTGGCTATAAAACAACTGAGAGTGAATTGGCCATATTTGCAGAAGAATATGCCAATATTTATAAAAGAATAACCCTAAGAGCGCAGAAGCAAGCGGTCTAACCCGCCAATTTTGCCTAATTTTAAGGAGCTGAAGATGGCTGCCGTAAAAGAAACAGTAAGTCAAGTTGCCGAAATTGATGTCGACAATTATAAATATGGCTTCACTACAGATATTGAGATGGACAAAGCCCCAAAAGGTTTGACCGAAGACATTGTACGCTTCATTTCGGCTAAAAAG
This sequence comes from Hyphomicrobiales bacterium, assembly GCA_016744975.1. Classification (GTDB taxonomy): domain Bacteria; phylum Pseudomonadota; class Alphaproteobacteria; order Rhizobiales; family OSC116; genus OCS116. Next base: position 13,966 of record JADGDI010000050.1, read on the forward strand.
AAAGAGCCAGAATGGATGCTCGAATGGCGCCTTTCAGCTTACCGTAAATGGAAAAAGATGGAAGAGCCAACATGGGCAATGGTACAGTATCCAAAAATTGATTTTGAAGATCTATATTATTATGCCGCACCTAAGAAAAAGGTTGAGCTTGACAGTTTGGATGATCTAGATCCTGATATTCTAGAGACTTATAAAAAATTAGGCATTCCCCTTAAAGAGCAAGAAATATTGGCAGGCGTTAAAGGCGCATCCAACATCGCGGTAGATGCGATTTTTGACAGCGTATCAGTGGTCACAACTTTTAAAGAAAAACTGGCTGAAGCAGGGGTGATATTCTGCCCAATATCCGAAGCCATTCAAGAACATCCAGAACTGGTAAAAAAATACCTGGCTTCTGTTGTACCCGTTGGTGATAATTTTTATAGCGCACTTAATAGCGCTGTGTTTACCGATGGCAGCTTTGTCTATATTCCCAAAGGCGTTAAATGCCCGATGGAGCTAAGTACCTATTTTCGCATTAACGAGCCAAATACAGGCCAGTTTGAACGCACGCTCATCATCGCTGAAGAAGGCGCACATGTCAGCTATTTAGAAGGTTGCACTGCCCCAATGCGTGATGAAAATCAATTGCATGCAGCGGTGGTTGAAATCATCATATTAGACGATGCCGAGGTTAAATACTCAACGGTACAAAACTGGTATCCAGGCAATAGCGAAGGTATTGGCGGTGTTTATAATTTTGTAACCAAACGTGCTGATTGCCGCGGTAAAAATGCCAAAGTAAGCTGGACACAGGTCGAAACAGGCAGCGCAATTACTTGGAAATATCCAAGCTGCATTTTACGCGGAGATGGCAGTCAGGGAGAGTTTTATTCAATTGCTATTTCCAATGGTTATCAGCAAATTGATAGCGGCACAAAAATGATACATTTGGGTAAAAATACCAAAAGTCGTATCATTTCTAAAGGCATTTCTGCAGGGAAAAGCTCTAACACCTATCGTGGCATTGTCTCAACCCAGCGCAGTGCCACCAATGTGCGCAACTTCACCCAATGTGATAGCCTGCTAATTGGCGATAAATGTTCCGCCCATACCATCCCTTATATGGAAGCGCGCAATTCAAGCTCAGTGTTTGAACATGAGGCCACCACATCAAAAATCAATGATGATGTGATGTTTTATTGCCAGCAGCGCGGCCTAGATGAAGAACAAGCGGTGGCGCTAATTGTCAATGGTTTCTGCAAAGAAGTATTACAAAATCTACCAATGGAATTTGCGGTAGAAGCTCAAAAATTAGTGGCGATCAGCCTAGAAGGAAGTGTCGGATAACCGGTATTTAAATGGATAAAATTATGTTAGAAATTAAAAACTTACAAGCTTCTGTCGAAGATAAAATGATTCTAAATGGCCTAAACTTAACCATTAATCCTGGCGAAGTTCATGCCATTATGGGGCCAAATGGGGCAGGTAAATCTACTTTAGCCAATGTTTTGGCAGGTCAAGATGCCTATCAAGTGAAGGGCGGCCAAATAAGCTTCCACAGTGAAGACCTGCTTGAGTTAAGCATAGAAGAGCGCGCTGCAAAAGGCATGTTCTTATCATTTCAATATCCGATAGAAATCCCTGGCGTTGCCACCATGACATTCCTTAAAGAATCGATGAACGCCCAACGCAAAATACGTGGCGAAGATGAGCTAAGCACGCCAAATTTTATGAAATTGGTTAAAGAAAAAGCTCAGTTCTTAAACATAACGCCAGAAATGTTGCGCCGTCCGCTAAATGTTGGCTTCTCTGGTGGCGAGAAAAAGCGCAATGAGATATTGCAAATGTTGCTGCTTGAACCAAGTCTTTGTGTTCTAGATGAAACTGATTCAGGTCTTGATATTGATGCACTTCGTGTGGTTGCCGATGGCGTAAACTCCTTGCGTTCACCAAAACGTTCAATGCTCATCATCACTCATTATCAACGTTTGTTAGATTATATTGAACCGGATTTTGTGCATATCTTAGTCGATGGTAAAATCATTAAATCAGGTGATAAAACACTTGCGCTTGAGCTTGAGCGCGATGGTTATAAAAACATTATTGCTGCCGCTTAATTGCAGATTGTGAAATTCAAATGACAAATATAGTAAGAAAATATTCCACTGGTGAAATGGCATTTTTTGCAGCATATGATCGGCATAAAGACGAGCTACCTCAAGGGGTTGCAGAACAAAGCCGAATCGATGCACTAAATTGGATAAAGAGCAATGGCATTCCAACAAAACGCGTTGAATCATATCACTATTCCGATTTAAGGCGCAAATTTAGTAAAGCTCAAAATTATCAAATGAGTGATACTCAAATTTCTTTCGCAGAGATTAAATCCCGCCCGAGCATTGCCGCCTTTGACCATGTCAATTATGTGCCGATCGTTTTTATGGATGGCAAATTACGGCTAGATTTATCAGATATTTCAAAAATTGAAGAAAAAATCAGCCTGCATTCGTTAGGCGCAATGGTTACAGCAGATCGCCTTCCAGAATGCTTAGCTTATGATTTCAAATCAGCGAAACGTGATAATGCGGTGGATAACCTCACCCGTGTGATGTGGCGAGATGGCATTATTTTGCGCATAAAACAGAGCATAGCTAGCGACTTGCCAATCCATCTGATTTTTGTCTCAACTGGCAAAACAGATGCCGCACATTTTAGCCGCCATTCACTGTTACTCGCTGCTAACAGTAGCGCAACGCTAATTGAAAGCCATATTAATTTAACCAACGATGTCAGCTTTAATCTGCACCACTTTACCAGTATGCTGAGTGAAAACTCGGAACTAACACATTTTACACTCAATAGTGAGAATAAAAATGCGGTAAATATATGCCGAACCCATGGCATTTATTCCGATGGCGTAAAGCTAAATTCAATCAGTCTAGCCGTTGGCGGTGCTTGGTCACGTCGTGAAGGTGATCTGATTTGTAATGGCAGTGGTATGGATTTAAAATTATCCGGCGCAGTACTTGCGAGCGCTGAGCAACATGTCGATAATTCTTATGTTGTGCATCATAAATTGCCAGAAAATACAAGTTTTCAACGGTTTAAAAATGTGGTGGATGATAAAGCCCATGCAATTTTTCAAGGCAAAGTGATTGTATCGATTGACGCCCAAAAAACTGACGGACAACAAATGGCACAAACCATATTGCTCAGCGACGATGCCGAAATTAGCTGTAAACCAGAGCTGGAGATTTATGCAGATGATGTTGAATGTGCCCACGGCGCAACAGTTGGCGCATTGGATGAAGACATGCTGTTCTACCTTAGGGCGCGTGGCATTCCATTAAAAACCGCCCAACGCTTGCTAATTCACGCTTTCATATCAGAAATTACCGACCCTTTATTTGATAACCTAAAGCAAGCAGCAGATAGTCTAATTACAAAATGGCTAAGCCAACATTTGGACAATTAACGAAGGCAATTATGACGCTATATGATGTAAAAAATATAAGAGCAGATTTCCCAATTCTTGGCCAAAAAATTTATGACAAGCCATTAACTTATTTGGATAATGGTGCATCTGCTCAAAAACCGCAAATTGTACTAGATGCAATCAAAACAGGCTTTGCGAAGGAATATGCCAATGTTCATCGCGGCATGCACTATCTCTCCAATCTTTCAACTCAAAAATTCGAAGATTCGCGAAAAATTGTCCAAAAATTCTTAAATGCTAAATCTTCAAATGAAATTATTTTCACCAAAAATGCCACCGAGGCGATTAACTTAGTTGCCAATGCGATGGGCCAATCAACGCACGAAAAACCAGCAATGATAGGTGAGGGTGATGAAATTATCCTCTCTGTAATGGAGCATCACTCTAACATTGTGCCATGGCATTTTTTGCGTGAACGAAATGGCGCAATACTCAAATGGGCGACAATTGATAATCAGGGAAGTTTTGATTTTGAAGCATTTAAAAAGCTATTCACACCTAATACAAAACTGGTTGCCATCACTCAAATGTCCAATGCTATTGGCACAATAACACCAATAAAAGAAATCATCAGTTTTGCCCATAGTCATGGCGTTCAAGTCTTGGTCGATGGCTCTCAAGCGGCAGTACATATGCATGTTGATGTACAGGGCTTAGATGCAGATTATTTTGTGTTTACTGGCCATAAAACCTACGGTCCTTCAGGCATTGGTGTGCTTTATGGCAAGGAAGAACTGCTAAACGCCTTACCGCCATTTTTAGGTGGCGGCGAGATGATTGATATGGTAACCCAAGATAAAATCACCTATATGGATGCCCCGCATCGTTTTGAAGCAGGTACGCCCGCCATTGTAGAGGCCATTGCACTTGGAACTGCATTAGAATATATGATGCATATTGGCCGCGAAAATATTGCCAAACATGAAGCAAAACTCTTGCAAATTGCAACAGAAGAGCTAGAAAAAATAAACGGCTTATCGATTATCGGTAAAGCGGAACAAAAAGGCGCTATCATATCATTCAGCCTCGGCGATATCCATCCGCATGACATAAGTACGATTATTGATCGCGAAGGCGTTGCAGTTAGGGCAGGGACACATTGCGCTCAGCCATTGCTAGAAATTTTTGGAAAAACGGCAACCTGTCGTGCATCCTTTGCAATGTATAATGACGAGAATGATATAGATAGACTGATAGCCGCGTTGCTAAAAGCACAATCATTTTTTGGATAATAATCAACAGACTAGAAATAGAGTTTACCATGGCACCAAAATTTACAGAAGAACAGTTATCAGGCCTAATGCACAGCCAAAATGATGAAATGCAAGATGAAACACAACTAGAAGCACCAGTTTCGCAACGAAAAGATGAATTTGCTTTTATGGAAGAAAGCCAAGTCGCCACAACAGACAATAATCCAAGTTTAGCTGCCGCTGTTAATGGTGAGTTTTATACAGAAGATGGTTTGAATAAACCCGAGGTCGAAGGTTCAGAATTGAGCCAAGAAGAGCTTGAACGTTTTACTGATGACCTGATCGCGGCGTTCAAAACCGTCTATGACCCAGAAATTCCAGTTGATATTTACGAATTGGGCCTTATCTATAAAGTAGACATAAGTGATGAGCGTAAAGTTGATATTGTGATGACTTTAACCGCACCGGGTTGCCCAGTTGCGGGCGAAATGCCAGGTTGGATAGAAGATGCCGCAAGAACCGTACCTGGTATAGCTGATGCATCTGTTGAATTGGTATTTGACCCACCATGGGGCCCTGAGCGCATGAGCGATGAAGCGAGAGTTGCACTTAACATGTTTTAGGGTTAGCCTGTTTTTACTGGAGATTATAATGGCGATTAAAAATAAATTTACGAGCCTAACATTGACCGAAACGGCTGCCGATCGCGTGAAAGAAATCATGAGAAATAGAAATGACGATGTGATTGGCTTAAGGGTTGGTATAAAAAAAGGCGGCTGCGCTGGATTTGAATATGTTATGGACTTTGCAACTGAAATTCAGCCGTTAGATGAAGTTATTAAAAGTCACGGCTTAACTATTTTGATAGATTCTAAAGCACTGCTATTTTTATTAGGCACCGAGATGGATTTTGTAACGGAAAAAATGTCGTCAAAATTCACATTTACCAACCCAAACCAAACCAGTGCTTGTGGTTGTGGTGAAAGCGTAGAGATAACCCCAGTGTCAGATTTAACCCTCATCAGGGGACAAGAAAATACGGCGGCTAACTAACATGGTAACCAGTGCCGAATATGTTGATTGGATCATTGACCAACTTTGTGAGTTTGGCGAAGTCGAAACCAAACGGCTCTTTGGTGGCCGCGCAGTACTAAAGAATGGCCAAAACTTTGGATTGATATTTGAAGATCAGTTATACCTCAAAGCCGATGCGCAAAGCTTACCCAAATTTAAAGAAGTTGGTTCTGAACAATTTACCTATGAAAAAGGCGGTAAAACAATTCTAGTATCTTTTTGGACAGTCTCAGAAACTGTGATAGAAGATCTGCAAGAATTTGCAATATGGGCAGAGGCCGCTTTAGATGCCGCCTTACGAGCAAAAAAACCAAAATCCAAAAGATAATTTTAAGCTTGTTTTAGAACTTTTAAGTCGGCTTCTGTTTTAACCTGATTGCGCCCAGAATCTTTTGCTAAATATAAAGCCTTATCTGCACGTGATATAAAATCTTCGATACTCTCACCGCTTTGATATACAGCCACGCCAAAGCACATGGTGATTGAGCCCAAATTCTCACCTGTAGAGCGTTTTATTAACTCTTGATTTTGCACCGCTATGCGTATTTGGTCACCAATATTTTGTGAACTATTTAAATTTGCTCGAGATAGAATAATTGCAAATTCTTCGCCGCCATAGCGGGCAACTAAATCCCGACCTTTAATATTCTCACTTAAAGTAGTAGCAACCAATCGCAACACTTGGTCGCCAGTTTGGTGGCCATAAGTATCATTGAAACGCTTAAAATGGTCGATATCGCCTATCATAAGGCATAAATCATGTTCTTCACTTTCAGAAATCATGATGGCAGCTGCAATACTTTCATCAAAATGTTTACGGTTTGCAATACCAGTTAATTGGTCGGTACGCGCTTCGTTGTGAACTTCAGAAAGGTTTTCGTTTAATTCAAAGATTTGGCGCTTAGATGCCGCTAAGCGGTTTTCTAAAACAGTTGAATTTTTTTCCATATCAGCCGTAGCTAGCATTAAAGTTTCTACGATAGATTTGACAGCGGTCGAATCAACACTATTATCGAGTGAGTCAGATGCTTCGCCTAAAGTTTCACCATAATCCGTTGTATCACCCAAAGCTGCAGAGATCATAGCAGTCACTTGGTCGACTTCATCAGCCATCTGGTTGGTAATATTATCGACCTTG
>JADGDI010000051.1:0-12955 GCA_016744975.1 Hyphomicrobiales bacterium
GCCTAGTGCCGCAATTCTAGGTGGTTATGATTTTGGAAAAAGCTTATATTACCAAAATATCGGCGCGGTAGGATCGGTTGCAAAAAAATATCTACCATTGTTACCCATAGCGCAACCAGCACCAAGTTTTAAGCTTAAAGTTAAAAATTATTTTTATAAAATGCGCTTTAAATTTGCTCAAATTATTGATAAAAATATATCAGGTAACAGTGGTGATATGCTAAAAGCGGTTTTGCTTGGCATTAAAATGGATCGTGCATCAGATAGTTATTTGTCGCTTAAAAATGTCGGCCTAGCACATCTTTTGGCTATATCTGGTTTGCATATGGGCTTCGCAATGGGCATGATTTTTTACATCATTCGGATGATTTTAGCAGCCTTTCCATTTGCCACATTTTCATTTTCAACAAAAAAATTCGCTGCCATTATTTCGATTAGTTCTGGTTTGTTTTATTTGCTATTGACTGGCGGAAGCTTGGCAACGGAGCGGGCTTTTATAATGGCTTCATTGGTAATGTTGGCAATTATTTTAGACCGCGAAGCGCTGACCATGCGAAATTTGGGTTTGGCGTTATTAATTATGCTTTTGTTCAACCCAATTGCCATTATGAATGTGGGGTTTCAAATGTCATTTGCCGCGACAGCAGTTATTATTGGATATTTTGAATGGCAAAAAACTTCGCTATATCAAATAGATAATCCATTAAAACTAGTAAGCAAAAGGACTAGCTTGGGTAGGTTTTTATTTAGTTTGAGAGATTGGATAATGATACCATTATTAACAGGTATTGTAACCATGCCAATTTCAATTTATCATTTTTCAACCCTGCAAACTGGTGGGTTTTTTGCAAATTTAATTGTGGTGCCAATTTTTGGTTTAATGGTTATGCCATTGGGTATTTTATCCATGCTTCTATCGACTATTGGTGCTGAGCAATATGGGTTTGAATTGCTTGACTATCTCATTAAATTTATCTATCAAATCGCAGCCATGGTGCAAGATAATAGCTATTTAAATGAGCATATTGGCAAATTAAATCAAATGTTTGTGGCTACTCTTTTGTTGGGGTTTTTATGGCTTATTATTTGGCAAAATAGATGGCGATATGCTGGGTTTATTTACTTGCTAGCATTGCCCTTCATCCCACTATATGAAAAGTCGCCCCTTGTCTATTTAGGCCAAGCAAAATCAGGTAAAATTAGCAATTTAATGGTTAAGGCTATCGATGGAAACTATTACCTTTTATCTGGCACAAGGGGTAAGTTTTCAAGCCGTATATGGTTAGACCATGTTGGCCAAGTTTATGATAAAACTGCTAAAAACTTAAAGCAACAAGCAAATTTTTTGCAATGTGATAACATTGCATGCATTGGAAAACTTGCAGACTTGCCGACGGATAGAAACCAGTTTACCTTAGCATATAGCATTGCGGCATTTGAGCAAGAGTGCCACCGTTCGGCAGTAATAGTCAGTGCAAGACATTATAACTTCCCACCTTGTGATACCCCAATTCAGCTGACTAGAGATGATTTAAAGCCATTGGGCACTGCTATATATTATGGCGCAAATAGTTTTGTAATAAAAAATAATATTCGCCAATATTAATTGATATTGAAATGTGATTTCTTATATGCAATGTTGAAAAATATTTTCAAAAATAGGGTAGGATAATAAAAAATGACAATCACACGCAAACATATTGGCAAACGTTTTAGCCAAATCGTTCAACACGGCAACACAGTTTATTTGGCTGGTCAAGTGGGTGATGGTGAGAATATTACTGACCAAACCAAATCGATGCTTGCACGTGTTGATGCTTTATTGGCTGAGGTTGGCTCGAGTAAATCTAAAATTTTACAAGCCATTATTTGGGTTTCGGACATGAAGTATTTTGATGAAATGAACGCGGTTTATGATGCGTGGGTTGACCCTGAAGCACTTTCTGTACGCGCGTGTGGTGAAGCCAAATTGGCAACCCCAAAATTACTGGTTGAAATTATCATTACCGCAGCAACTGACTGATTTATCAGTGATTAAGGCGTGAATATAGTGGCCAAGCTAAAACAACCTGCAGATTTAACAATCGACTTCACTGCTGGTGCGGTAGCACACCGCTTAAAGTTTGGCGGTGGGCGAGGCCAAGCGTTGCCCAAGGCCGTTGGTATGAAATCTGGCATCAACCCCAAATTGGTTGATGCGACCGCTGGGCTTGGCCGCGATGCGTTTCTACTGGCATCATTAGGCGCTGAGGTAACCATGATTGAACGCTCACAGAAAATGCATGGCCTACTTGCTGCTGCAATGCAAAAAGCGCGAGATGAAGGCGGTGTTTTTACGGAAATTATGTCACGTATGACATTGATTTTTGGTGATGCTAAATTATTAATACCAAAGCTTAAGCCCGAAATAATCCTAATTGACCCGATGCATCCGCCTAGAAAAAATTCAGCATTGGTTAAGCAAGAAATGCGACTAATCCGCGAGATTGTTGGAACCGATGAAGACAGCGAGGCGTTGATGCAAGTGGCTTTAAATACCGCCAGTAAACGTGTGGTTCTAAAATGGCCACAAAAGGCAGATCCGATGTCTGGTATCCAAGTAGCATCACATCAAATCACCGGTAAATCAACCCGTTATGATGTGTTTATGATCCGATAATTACCGCGAATTGATAAAAACTGTATCTAATAAGCTTTTTGAGATGATCTAGCTCATTGTTATTTAAATCTTAAAATACTATCTTGAGCATTAGAATGGATGTATAATATACACGAATGGTTAGTTTTTGAGGCAGTTTTATGACCAAATTTCAGAATATTACAGAAACTTCTGGTCAGCGAGGGCATAAAACGCAAATTGACCAAGAATTGCGCAAGCATGTTGCTGATTTCAATAAAAAGACAACATACATACCCTCCAAAATTGAGCTGGAAAAAGTAACCAGCCTGCCGCTTAATTATAATGTCTCTAAAATATTGGCAACTATTAATAAAGCTGTTTCTGCTTAGTTGAAACTGGTAGCAGGTCTTTTTTTAACTCTCAAACCATAGCGTAATGGTGCTTTATTATATTGACAATAATGAGTTGCCTTGCTTAAGTTTGGGTAAAGTATAAAGGATTCTCGATGAGTGAAGCGGCAGAAAATAATTACTATTTCCCAACAGGTGGCTTACCGCCACAGCGCCAAATTATGACTGACCGCGCAGTATTAAAAGAGGCATATGCGGTTATTCCTAAAGGGGTGATGAGCGACATTGTAACCAGTTTTTTACCAGATTGGGATGATACTAGATTTTGGGTCATTGCGAGGCCATTAACCGGTTTTGCTGAAACATTTTCACATTATATTGGCGAGGTTTCGGCAGGTGGCGGTAGCCAATCACCAGAGTCAGATTTAACTGCGCAGTCGGTAATTTTTGTGGTTAATGGTAATTTGGAATTGTGCATTGATGATAAAATTTTCAAATTAAAAGCAGGTAGCTATGCTTATTTGCCACCAGCCCAAAACTGGAAATTGTATAATAAAGCAGATAAAAAGGCCAGTTTTCACTGGATTCGAAAAAGATACCAAGCAGCTAAAGGGGTTGATATGCCAGCTGCTTTTGTCACATCAGATCAAGAGGTTGCTCCAATATCCATGCCGGATACCAACGGTGCTTGGTCCACCACACGCTTTGTGGAAGCTAGCGATATACGCCATGATATGCATGTAAATATTGTAACCTTTCAGCCTGGTGGTTCTATTCCATTTGCTGAAACCCATGTGATGGAGCATGGGCTTTATGTGTTACAGGGTAAAGCCGTTTATCATTTAAACCAAGATTGGGTTGAGGTAGAGGCAGGCGATTATATGTGGCTTCGTGCTTTTTGCCCACAGGCATGCATTGCAGCAGGGCCTGAGCCATTTCGCTATTTATTATATAAAGATGTTAACCGCCATATGTCATTTGATTTGGGCAGTAAATAAGCTTTTGCGAATGGATAAAGCAGCTTTAATGACATAGACAAGGGCACTTCATATAAGCCCCTTGTCTATGATTATACTGTTTAATTAGAGTTTTGCCATTAACTGCTCTAGCTTTATTTGATCGGCAACAAAGCCTTCAATGCCTGTTTTAAGTTTCTCACTTGCCATGGCGTCTGAGCTTAATTCTTCTGCAAAAGATACAGCATCATATGCGCTAGCTTTTTGATCGCTAGTGGCAGATTTAGCGGATAAACGCTGCTCTAATGGTTGCTCAAGTTCTGATAACTCTTGCAATAGACCTGGGCTGATGGTTAAGCGATCGCAACCAGCTAATGATTGAATTTCACCAATATTTCTGAAGCTTGCGCCCATCACAATGGTTTTATAATCATTACTTTTATAAAAATTGTAGATTTTGCTAACCGATTGCACGCCGGGGTCATTTTCGCCAGAAAAATCTTGCCCAGCATGGTTGGCTTTATACCAATCTAAAATACGACCAACAAAAGGCGATATAAGATAAACACCAGCATCAGCACAGGCGGCTGCCTGACCAAAGCCAAATAACAAAGTTAGATTGCAATTTATGCCTTCTTTTTCGAGCTGTTTGGCAGCTTGAATGCCTTCCCAAGTTGCCGCTGTTTTGATTAGGATACGGTCATTGGCAATGCAAGCTTCGTTATATAAATGAATTAATTGGCGGGCGCTGGTTAAAGTAGCATCGACATCATAAGAAAGCCTTGCATCAACCTCGGTTGAAATTCGGCCAGGTACGATTTTTAAAATCTCTAGGCCAATTAACACAGCAAATTTTTGGGTCATATTGCTGAGAATTTCAGCAGCGCTGCCATCTTTTGCGCCTGCCCATGTTTTGGCTTGGTTAAGCAATGAAGCATAGGCGGGCAGGGCGCTGGCTTTAAGCAATAGTGAAGGATTTGTAGTTGCGTCAATCGGTTTGAATTGCTTGATGGCTTCAATATCACCAGTGTCAGCCACGACGGTAGTCATTTGTTTGAGTTGCTCTAATTGATTTTCCATAATCTTCCTATTATTTTAATGTTTTGAACTTAGTCAACCCATAAGCCAATGCCGTTAATCTGCGCGAATTTACTCCATATATTTACATAAGTCAAAAACCATATTTAAAGACTATGTAAAAACAAGCGAGTAGTAAATATTACAGCAGCTTAAGTCAGCCGTGGAAGCCTGATCTCAATAATTAACCCGCCTAGCTCGACGCTATTTTCAATAGATAACTGCCCCTTGTGAACGTCAACAATAGAGCCAACAATTGCAAGGCCAAGGCCAACACTGCCAAAACCAAGTTCACCATTATTAATTGCTTGTTTTGCATTTTTGCCTTGGTAAAAGGCGTTAGCAATTTTATCCAACTCTTGGGGCAATACGCCTTTGCCATTATCCTTTACTAAGATATGAATAAAGTCAAAACTTGCCTCCAGACTAACAATAACCGCACTGCCAAATTTTAGGCCATTGTCAATTAGATTCTCCACCGCGCGCTTGATGTTAAGCGGCTGACAGCTACCAGTGATAATTCTTTTATCTTGTAATTTGTGGGTTTTCCCGCCTTTGCGATTGGCAAAAAAGGTTGAAACATTTTTGAACGAAAAATCTGCGGGAGGTTGGTAAATGACGCTATGGCCCATATCTTGATAGTCATTGCAAATAGTTTCAAGCAGTGAGCCAAAATCAATCTGGCGTGCTGCTTCTTTCTCGGCTTCATGGCGCATAAAATGTAAGCTGCCTTTGATCATTTCAGTCAAATGATCAATGTCGCGGATGAATTTCATACGCAATCCATCATCTTCAATTAGCTCGGCACGCAACCTTAACCTTGTTGCAGGTGTGCCTAAATCATGTGACATTGCGGTGAAGAAAGAAATGCGCTTTGCAAGCCGTATTTCCTCCGCTTCGATATATTGATTGATCGATAACGCGATGGATTGGCTTTCTTTTGTGCCATCTTGCTCTAACTTTGTTAGATTAAAGTGGCTAACATTATCTTTAAAAATTCGAGATAAGTGAATGAAAGGTTTAGGGATGTTTTGAGAAACAACGACAATGACCAACAGCGCAAATACCAAGATTAATATGGTGACCCAGCGCCAGTCATATGGTTTTGACTGACATGACCAATAGTTTGGGGCGGTGATTAAAGTCCAATCCTTTTTTTCGACTTTGAATGCCATGATGGTGGTGTCGCATTTTTGTGCAAGCGTATAGGATAGCTTGCCGATCTGGTCGGCTATGCTAACAGAAATTGGAATGTCAGCTATTTTAAATTTTTGCTTTTGACGGTAAATTCTAATTTTTATTGGGTTGGCGCTATTAATATTAAACTCGGTTAATTTATAATCAGCAGAAATTTTGCTGAATTTTAAAATAACCTTATTATCCATTCTAATTTGCTGGTCAGCTTGAACGTTGGTAACAAAAACATTGCTATTACGTAAAGTATTAAACTCTTGTTGTTGGCTTGCATCATATATTTTTAAACCTAGTAAATAGGACTTTTGATAATGTGCTTCAAAGCCTTGATAGGCTTTATTCCAAAAATATAGACTGCTAAAACCCGCTGCCATAGAAAATAGTGCCAAGCTCATGATGGCGGTTAGGAGCGAAATACGGTTTAACGGCAACATCAATCTACCCGCGAAACTGGGGTTGCGAAAAAATAACCATGGCCGCGCAGGGTTTTAATATGTTTGGGAAATTTGCCGTTAATTTCAATTTTTTGCCGCAACCGCCCAATTTGCACATCAATTGCGCGGCTTTGTTTGGCTTGCAATGAGGCATTTTGCTCAAGGTTAACCTGATCGTTTAAAAGATGTTCGGCAAGCTCCTCGCGTTGCAATGGGTTTGGGGCGTTAAGCAACAGGGCAGTGAGTAATTTATATTCGCCATTACTCAGTAAGATTTGTACATTTTGAGCATTGGTAAGCTCTTGAGAGTGACTATTAAGCAGCCAACCTGAAAACTCAAACCGCATGTCTTTAGTGCGATATTCAATTGAGGTTGAGCGTTTGGAACGGCGTAGAACAGCAGCAACCCGCATTGACAATAATTGTGGGTTAAAAGGTTTGGCAATATAATCATCAGCGCCCGCATTAAACCCATTGATGCGGAATTTATCATTGCTGATTGCGGAGATGAGCAACAAAGGCACGTTATTTTGTAGGCGTAACTCTTGGCAAAGCTCAATGCCAGATTCAAAGCCTAACATCACATCTAAGATGATTAAATCAACTTTCCATCTCTTTAATGCGGCTTGCATTTCATCGCCATTTGGCGCGCAGACCACCATATAGCCTTCGCGCAACAAGATATGTTGTAGCAATTCTAAAATCTCTAGATCGTCATCGACCACCAATATACGTTTGTGACTGTTATTCATCATACCCTCTGTTGCCATCATGGCAAATAAATCAATATTGTAAAAGTGATAAATATTTTTATGTAACATCGTGTAACAAACTCGGTTAATTTTGTAACAATGCCATGGGCAACGTTTGAAATTGATCATAATATTTGCCTTTATAGGAAATATCCAACAAAAATGGATGAAAGCCATACCAATTGGGATGATATGGCGGTATAATTTGATCAAAGAGGGAAAATATAATGTCTTTAAAGAAATTATTAATTGGTGCGAGCATCGCATCGAGCTTGTTTGCTAGCACTGCAATTGCTGAACCAAAAGTAGAAGTATTACATTGGTGGACATCTGGCGGCGAAGCAGCTGCCGTTAAAGTATTAATGGATGAATTTGCAGCAAATGGCGGCACATGGACTGATATGCCAGTTGCTGGCGGTGGCGGCGAAGCTGCTATGACAGCATTGCGGGCGCGCGTGCTTGGCGGCAATGCACCAACTGCAGTTCAACTAAAAGGCCCATCCATTCAAGAATGGCACGAAGAAGGCGCATTGTCTGACCTATCTGAGGTTGCTAAAGCTGAGGGATGGGATAAGATTTTACCAGATGCCATTGCCAAAATACATAAATGTGATGGTGTTTATTGCTCAGTACCGGTGAATGTGCATCGTGTTGATTGGATGTGGGGCAACGCTTCTTTGCTTGCCAAAGCGGATATAAAAATGCCAACAACTTGGGCAGAGTTTAATGATGCAGCAGATAAATTAAAATCCATGGGCATTACCCCACTTGGTCATGGTGGACAACCTTGGCAGGATGCGACACTGTTTGACTCTGTCCTATTGGGTGTTGGTGGTGTAGAATTTTATAAAAAGGCTATGGTTGAGCTAGATCTAGATGCCTTGGGTAGTGACACAATGGTTAAAGTTTTTGACCAAATGCGTAAATTACGCGGTTATGTGGATGATAATTTTTCTGGACGCGACTGGAATTTAGCAACAGCCATGGTGATGAATGGTGAAGCTGCATTCCAAATAATGGGCGACTGGGCAAAAGGTGAATTTACCAATGCTGGTAAAACACCTGGTAATGATTATCTATGTGCGCCAACACCAGGTGGCGGTTACCTTTATAATGTCGATAGTTTTGCGATGTTTAAAGTTGATGGAGATGAAAATCAAGCGGGCCAAAAATTGCTTGCTAAATTAATTGTTGGCGAGAAATTCCAAACAGCATTTAACCTTTCAAAAGGCTCTATCCCTGCAAGAATGGGCACCGACTTAAGTGATTTTGATTATTGTTCTCGTCGCTCATCTTATGATATGGCCGTTTCATCTGCAAATGGCTCTTTGCTACCAAGCTTTGCCCATGGTATGGCGGTTCGTGGTGTATTCTCAGGCGCGGTAACAGATGTGGTTACCAACCACTTTAATTCAGACATTAGCAGTGCAGAAGCTACAAAAGCTTTGGTGGCTGCAGTTAAAAATGCTGAATAATAGATGATATTTTGCAGTTGCTTAAAATGGCAACTGCGAAATTTTTGATCTTTCCTTTAGAAATGTTATGTTTCGCACCTGCCATTTGTTTAGATGGGCATGGCTAAGCTATGAATTTTTTTAGAAAACAGTAAATTTACGGAATAAATTATGGTTGATTATTTGCAAAAGCACATATCAAAAATCGTCATTGCACCCTCATTTGTTGCAATATTGGTATTTGTTTATGGCTTTATTGGTTGGACAATCTACATCTCCTTTACCAAGTCTAAATTATTACCTAAATATGATTTGGTTGGCACCATACAATATGAAAAGCTATTTACGACCCCAAGGTGGGATGTTGCGCTGAATAACTTGTTTATCTTTACAGCATTATTTGTTGTGATTGCCATTGTCATCGGCTTATTACTGGCCATCATGCTAGACCAAAAAATACGTGCTGAGGGTGTGTTACGGACGGTATTTTTATACCCAATGGCAATTAGCTTCATTGTAACAGGTACTGCCTGGAAATGGATTTTAAACCCAGAAAATGGGATAGAAGCCGTGGTTAGAAGTTGGGGGTTTGATAGCTTTAGATTTGACTGGTTAATTAACAGTGAAATGGCAATTTACACCGTGGTGATTGCTGCGGTTTGGCAAGCGTCTGGTTTTGTAATGGCTTTATTTTTAGCAGGGCTTAGAAGCGTTGATCAGGAAATCATTAAGGCAGCAATGGTGGATGGTATTTCGACCCCTCGCATTTATAGTGGCATTATTATACCAAGTCTTGCACCCATATTTTTAAGCGCAGTGATTGTACTTGCGCATTTATCGATCAAAGCATTTGATTTGGTAATTGCACTCACTGGCGGTGGCCCTGGTTATTCGACGGACTTACCAGCGACTTACATGTATACCATGGCATTTTCGCGCGGTAATGTTGGCCAAGCAGCCTCTAGTGCAGTGGTGATGCTAACCATTGTGGTAGCGGTGATTGTGCCATATTTATATTCAGAAATGAGGGCGCGCCATGACTAATTTAACCATGACCAATATAACCGTGCAATATTCGGGCAATAAACCCAAAAAATTACGATTTTGGCATAAGGCGGCGCGTTATAGTTTATATATATTACTGATATTATTTGCTTTATTTTACATTATGCCGCTATTTGTGATGGTGATTACCAGCCTTAAAAGCTTGGATGAAATTCATCAAGGCGGTTTGTTGAACTTGCCCGAAAACATTACTTTTGAGCCATGGTTTGTGGCTTGGAGCAGCGCTTGTGCTGGGGTGAGTTGCAACGGCTTAAAAGGCTTCTTTTTTAACAGCGTATTGCTGGTCGTACCTGCGGTATTTATCGCAACTTTAATTGGCGCGATTAATGGATATGCATTGATGCATTGGCGCTTTAAGGGCTCTGAAATTATTTTTGCATTATTGTTATTTGGCTGCTTCATTCCGTTTCAAATTGTTTTGTTGCCAATGGCGATATTACTTGGGAAAATGCATTTGTCTGGCTCTATCACGGGCTTGATTATGGTGCATGCAATTTATGGTATTCCGTTTACCACTATGTTTTTCCGTAATTATTATATGACCATACCGGTGGAATTGGTAAAGGCAGCGAAAATTGACGGTGCGGGGTTTTTTAGGATATTTTTCAGTATATTTTTGCCACTATCTCCACCGATTATTGTGGTGACTATAATTTGGGAATTTACCAATATTTGGAATGATTTCTTATTTGGTATCTCATTCTCGGCAGCTGGTACACAACCCATTACGGTTGCGCTGAATAATATAGTCAATTCAACCACTGGTGTTAAAGAATATAATGTTGATATGGCAGCAGCAATCATTGCGGCATTGCCAACCTTATTGGTTTATATATTCGCTGGAAAATATTTTATACGCGGCCTGTCCGCAGGTTCGGTAAAGGGGTAGAAAATGCAAAATAATCAACAAAAAGAAACAGAAAAAATGACTGACAATCACATATTAAGCATTAAAAACCTGTATAAAAACTATGGCAGTACTGAAGTGCTTAAAGACATTAATATTGATATTGATGAAGGTGAGTTTTTAGTATTGGTTGGCCCTTCAGGCTGCGGGAAATCAACTTTACTAAATTGCATTGCTGGGCTTGAAGAAATTACCTCAGGGACGATAGAGATTGCTAAATTAGACATGTCATCCGTGCCACCAAAGGACCGTAATATTGCGATGGTTTTTCAGAGTTATGCGCTATACCCGACCATGAATGTTGAGAAAAATATTACCTTTGGTATGAAGGTGCGCGGTGAAAGCGCTACTGCGCAAAAGGCGGCGCTTGAAAATGTAACCGAGATTTTGCAAATTGGAGACTTGTTAAAACGCAAACCTGCGCAGCTTTCAGGCGGACAACGCCAGCGGGTAGCGATGGGACGGGCATTGGTGCGTAACCCCAAATTATTTTTGTTTGACGAGCCGTTATCCAACCTAGATGCAAAATTACGAGTTGAAATGCGCGGGGAAATAAAACGTTTATACCAAAAGCTCAAAACATCGATTGTTTATGTGACCCACGACCAAACAGAAGCGATGAATTTAGCCACCCAATTGGCGGTTATGAAAGGTGGAGAGCTCCAACAATTAGGCCCGCCGCAAGAAATTTACGACAAACCCAATAGCATATTTGTTGCAGGGTTTATAGGCTCACCTGCTATGAATTTTATTGAGGGTGAATTGCAAATTGATGGTAAGGCTAAATTTTTTAAAACCCAACTTAATAATGAAGAAATATTGATTTCAATAGACCATTATCAATTTGAAAGTGCCGTTAGCCACGGACAAAAACTTACCCTTGGTATTCGCCCAGAATATATAACAGGCATTAAACCTGATGTGGATGATAAAATGTTGTTAAGCGTAGAGCTTATACCAACATTAATTGAAACCAATGGCTTTGATAAACATGTTGATTTAAAATTTGGTGATGGTGAAATTGGGGGGCGTTTTATGCCGCAAGAACAAATTTCCTTTAATGAGGCGCATTTAACCCATTTAAACTTTTCCAAAATTTCAATCTTTGATCGTTTAAGTGGTTGGCGGGTATGAAATTCTGCGGTAACTAAATGTTGCCGCAGAATTAATTGATTTTTATTTTAAGTGGTTTTGCTTAACTTTACCTTGATAGACTGCTGCTTGTTCTAAAGATAATTCGCACTCATCATAAACGCCTAATAACACGCCATGATCTTTAGTGCTTTCACGCATGGCTAAAATGTCATCTTCGGATTTTGTGGTGCGTTGTGACTGACGTCTTGCCCATTTTGACAAGCGTTCATACATGAGTTTAATAATATCACCTTGTGTTTCATCATCGCCTAAATCCACTAACTCCATTGGGTCATTTTTAAGATCAAATAATATGGGCCTAAATCCGCCCTCGGCATGGATGAACTTCCAGTCTTTGTCACAAACCATAAAAAGCCTAGAATCACTTGGTGCAAGCTTTAAGTTTTTCGCCATTGATGTTGCCGAATAGTCATATTCTGAGACCGCAAATTCACGCCATTTTGCTTTGCCCTCACCACCTGATACGTAGGCATTGCCATATAAGAAAGGCATTAGTGAGCGGCCTTCTAGAATATGATTTGGGACTTTTTGTTGGTAGAAATCTATAAATGTTGCAGCTAAATCAATGCTTTCCACCAGTTTATCACAGACTGTACCGCGCGTTGTATCGGCTTTTTTTGATGGGTCATAGATGATTAATGGCACTCTAACCGATGGATCATGCAAAAAGCCTTTTTCGCCTAGGCCATGATCACCCATATAATCGCCGTGATCAGAGGTTAGGACAATAAGGGTATTTTGAAGTTGATCTGTGTCTTCTAAATAGGCGATCAGGCGACCTAGCTGATCATCACATTGCTTGATTAGCCCCATATAGGCGGGGATAGTGGTTTTGCGTACTTCTTCACGCTGGAAAGCTTTGCCCACTCTGTTATTTCTAAACTGTTCAATGACTGGATGGCTATTATTTGAGCCGATGTCTGAATCCACCACAGGTATAATATCATCTTCACCATACATATCATTATAAGGGGCGGGCACAATATATGGC
>JADGDI010000051.1:12965-20658 GCA_016744975.1 Hyphomicrobiales bacterium
CTTTACGCTGCTTTAAAAAATCAATTGCCCTATTTGTTAAATATGGGGTTTCAGAATCATCTTCAACAATATTGGCGGGTTGTTGGGCATTTTTCATCCACCATCCAGATAGGATATTGCCATCTTTATCGACACTGGCATTGGCATAATCATGCCAAGGGTTGTCACCATCCTAGCCTTTTTGTTTTAGATATGCATTATAGGGTGAGGGCTTTTGATCATAATAGCCATCTCTGCCTTTTGCCCATAAACCATCCTCTCGCTCAAACACATCAAAACCACAATCTGCTACTCGAGCGCCGATAATGCTAGCTGGGTCAATGCCAAGGCGGTCCATGCCTTCTTTGTCGGCCTTCATATGGGTTTTGCCAACAAGCCATGATTGAACGCCTATTTTGCGCAAATGATCGCCAATGGTAAGCTCGCCAACCTTTAGTGGGTAATTATTCCAAGCAGCGCCGTGGCTATGCACATAACGGCCAGTATAAAAGCTCATTCTGGATGCACCGCAAATTGGTGATTGCACATAACAACGCGAGAAGCGAACGCCATTTTTAGCCAATTTATCCATATGTGGGGTTTTAAGGTGAGGGTGGCCTGCGCAGCCTAAATAGTCATAACGCAATTGATCATACATAATGAAAAGAATGTTTTTGGTTTGCTTGGTCATAATATCTTTCTTTTCATTTTTATATTTTTATTATTTAGCTTTTCGCTTGCGGTGGGCGTCAATCTCTAGACTAATGTCAATGGCTCTGCCGTCATCTAATTTTTGTTTTATTGTGATGCCATCATATTGGTCATTTTGCAATGCAAGCTGGTTTAATGCTGAACTGTTGATGGATAATTGCATATTTTGGCTTTGATAATCAAGACTCATACGAACAGTGGTTTCTGCAATTATAATAGAATATTGTTGAGCATAGCCATTTGGTAAGTAAAGTGTTTCAGCCAGTATACCTTCATCAAGCAGTTGTTTTAGTGCCGCTTTACTGATGCGAAAGTTAACCTTTTGGCCGTCAATGCGAATTTTCATAACGCTGCCATTCTTCCATTGTGTTGAGGTTTTGAAAACATGCTTGCACATTATTGTCATGAGATAATAAATAGCCATCCAAGTGATCAAGATAATATCGGATCGATAAATTTGCATTTTGGTTTAATATATTGGTGATATGTTGGATGGTATTTTTGTTAATGCTTATACGCAGTGGGAATATATGATTCTCATAATGTATAAAATCGACTTGATGCGAATCATTTGCGATTGTTTGAAGGATTTCACCATTGAGTGCAGGCATATCGACGGGTATAAAGACAATATTATCATAATCGCCCTGTAATTGTTTCAGGCAGGCATGAATGCCAGATAATGGGCCTTTGTTGGCGATCAAGTCACTTATATGGTTGGCATCGCTGATGAATATATCAGCAATATTGGCGGTTCTAAAAATATTTTTCATATGGGCAAGTAGGGTAACATTGCCAAGCTTTAAACAGGCTTTATCTTGTCCCATTCGGCTAGACTTACCACCAGAAAGAATGACGCCAGCAATTTTAGTCATGTGCGTGAGCTTTATTCTCGCCAATATGAGCTTTACTCTCGCCAATATTGTGGGCGTCAATCACATGATTGTGGCTGCATAATTCACAGCCCTTTGACCATTCGCTATCGCCATCTTCATAATGCTCTAATTTCCAAACTGGGGCGCGATGTTTAATTTCTTCAATGATATAACGGCAGGCTTTAAAGGCCTCGTCGCGGTGGGGGGAGCCTACTGCAATCACAATACTAACCCCACCAATATCAAGCCGCCCTTGCGCATGTACAACATATAAGTCTAACTCTTGGCCCCATTTATTAATGGCCTCTTGGCAGACTTCTAAAAAACTTTGTTTGGCTAATGGAACAAATACATCATAACTAATGCCCAACACCTTTTTACCAAAATTATGATTGCGCACTGTGCCGACAAATAGGTTTTCAGCACCATTTGGCATTTCAGTTACATAGGCAAGGCCTGCCATTGCATCCAGTGGTTTTTCAGTCACATCCCATACATCTACAAATATCTTGCCCATATTCAGCCTCCTGAAACTGGTGGTAAAATGGTTAGCAGCATATTTTCAGTTAGGCGGTGCTGCTCGTCTAAAATTGAGGTTTCGGTCGCGAATCTAGAGCTTTCGACTAGGCCATCAATATCAAATTTTGCTTTATAATCTACCAGTGCGTTGACCAATGGCTGCCTTACATCTGAGACTATTGCATCATCGGCTAATTCTAGTATTATTTGCCGGCCAAATTGCCTAAACGCGCCAAATGTTTGAACTGTAATTTGCATTATACCTACCTTAAAGTTGCCAATGATTTTGCTACCCAGTGATTTTGCAACATTGGATAGATTTTAATTAGATCGCCCGCACCAACTTGATGCTGATCTTCATCTAGCACTGCCCAGCAATTTGCTTTTAACATTGGTTTGGTTTTAAAACTTTCTTGGCCTTGCAAAATATTGACATTGAGTTGCCCATCACTAAGTGTCGCAAAAGCCTTATAAAACATTTTAAATTTATGGGGCTTATCGATTGCTGAGGTTAGTTTTGCCAATTGAGGCTGCTCTGGTGCTTGTGCTTTTAGTTGATCAAGCAATAGTGTAACAAAAAATCGCAAGCCAACACTGGCTGATACTGGGTTGCCAGGGAGGCCGAAATAATAAACATCATTTGGGCGGGTGGCATTGGCGGGGAATTTTGCAAATAACACAGGTTTGCCCGGTCTGATTTTGCATTTGTGAAAAATAATCTCTCCACCAAGTGCGACAATTGAAGCGGGGATGAAGTCATGCCGCCCCATTGATACTGCGCCTGTTGAAACGATTATATCAGACTTTGTAAGCAAATCTTTAAGGCATGTCTCATAATCTTCAATTTCATCTTTGATGGTGCCGCCATAAAATGCATCAACACCCATTTGCTCAAAGACGGCGATTAAATTAGGGCCATTGCTGTTGCGAATTTGACCAGACTTTAAAACGGTTGACGCATCGTCTATAATCTCTTTGCCTGTGCTAATAACCGCAACCCTTGGTTGTCTAAGCAGGGTGATTTCGGCAATGCCGACGGAAGCTAGCGCAGAGATATGAGCCGCGCTGATAATTTCGCCTGCCTCGACAATTACATCATTTGGTTTGAAATCTTGCCCTGCTTTTCGGACATTATTCTCAAACTTAATGGATTTTGGGTCAATGTTTAGTTTGATTTTATTTGGGCGCCCACCGTCATTGCTAGAGCCGCTATTATTACTAGAGCCGCTATTGGCAGAGCCATCATCATTAACAGATAAAATTTCAATATCTTCAATTTTAATAACGCTATCAAAACCTTCTGGCACGCCTGCACCAGTCATAATTTCCCATGTGCCATCTTCCGCTTTGGCAATCGCATCTCCAGCAAAGCTTGAGCCAACGACATCAAAGGTGGTTTTACCTTTTTGTAGGTCGCTATATTTGAATGCAAAGCCGTCCATCGCGCTATTGTCAAATGGTGAAATATAGCAATCACATAGGACTTGTTTCGCGGCAACATGGCCGAGGCTTTGGGCAATTGGCAAGCAAATATTTGGCGTGACTTGCGTTACACTGGTTTTGATTAAATCGCTAGCTTGTTGGTAATCAATCATTTTTTCACCCATGAATGTCTTTATCTTGCACATGCCCAATGGCGTGTGGCAAAAGATCTTTTAAGGCTTCAATGCCGTCTTTAACACCACCAGTGCTGCCTGGCAGACAAACGATCATCGTATCTCTAATTACATAAGCGCCTGAGCGTGATAGCCATGTCGATGGCACATAGTCGGCCGCTGAACTGCGTAGTAATTCGCCAAAACCTGCTGCTTCATAATCGGCCATTGCAAAAACAGTATCGATGGTTATGTCACGCGGGGCAAGACCAGTGCCGCCTGTGGTGAAAATCACATCGACTTTTCCAACTAGTGAATGGATATGATTGCTTAATGCTTCTCCATCATCTGGCAGTAATTTATAGTCCTTGATGGTTGCGCCATAAAATTCAAGTTTTTCTTGCATAATTTTACCAGAGCGATCTTCATACTCACCGCGGCTAGCGCGGTCACTTAAGGTGATGATTGCAGCTGAAACATTTTCCATCGGCCTGATATTCTCGCGTGGTAATAGTGATTCAAGTTTTTCAGGAATTCCATTGGGATGTACCCAAAGGCCTTTTTTACCGCCTTTTTTAATCAATAACCGTATGTCGCTAATCTCTAGCGCAGGTTCCACGGGCTTGGTGAGATCATAAAGCGTGAGCAAGGCGGCATTGACGGCAGCAAGTGCTTCCATTTCAACACCCGTTTTGGCGGTGGTTGAGACAATCGCATAGGCAGCAACGCTATTGGTTTCAGCTTCAAGTTCGAGATATATTGCCACATGGTCAAGTAGTAGTGGATGGCACATTGGAATTTGCTGCCAACAATTTTTTGCGCCTTGCACGCCTGCTATTTCGGCCAGTTTCAACACATCGCCTTTGGGCAATGTCTCATTCTTAATATGGGTAAAGCCAATCTTACCTACATGAATGCGCCCCATGGTAACCGCTTGGCGAAAAGTCGGGGCTTTGGTGGTAATATCTGCCATGTGATATTTACTACCATCAAAAAATTGTTTGAGATCATCTGTCATTATAATTAACCACCAATAGTCGAAAGGTTGGCCGTTGCGCCAGTGTCGCCCAAGCCTAAAAAATGTGAAGAGGCTTTAAATGCCAGTTGCTCTAAGATCAGTTGTTTTAACGGCTCTAGCTGATCGGCATGTTGTAATAAATGCCGCAACGGTTTGCCTTGATTGCCAAATAGACATAAGCGCAAATCACCTTTTGAAGTGACTCTTAAACGGTTACAGCCTGTGCAAAAATCTTTACTATAGGGCGCGATGATGCCGATTGAGCCGATATAATCATCATGAATTAATTCAACCGCTGGCCCAGCGTCTTTTACAGAAGGCTTTATATACCAGCCTTCAAGCAATAACTTATCGCGCAGGCTTGTTGCTGAGACGTGGAATTTATTGAAATAGTCAAGATTATCACCCGTTTGCATCAATTCTATAAACCGTACGCTTATCGGTGTTGTTTTTACCCAATTTAGAAATAAGTCAAGCTCAATATCGTTAATATCTTTTAGCAATACGGCATTGACTTTAACCTGCTTAAAACCTGCATCAAGCGCCATGTCGATGCCTTCTAATATTTCGGCCAGTCGATTATGCCCTGTTAGGTTGTGAAAGCGGGTAGGGCTAAGGCTATCGACACTGACATTAATCGCTGTTAACCCGGCGTCACGCCATTTATAGATATTTTGTTTGAGTTTATAACCGTTGGTTGTGAAAGCTAGTTTTTTAATGCCTTCATTGGCAGAAATTGCGTGAATGATCTCGGTAAAGTCAGGCCGTAACGTTGGTTCA
This sequence comes from Hyphomicrobiales bacterium, assembly GCA_016744975.1. Classification (GTDB taxonomy): domain Bacteria; phylum Pseudomonadota; class Alphaproteobacteria; order Rhizobiales; family OSC116; genus OCS116. The sequence goes on from JADGDI010000051.1 coordinate 18,443, forward strand.
CCGCCAGTGATACGGATTTTATGGGTGCCCAATTGTGCAAAAGCTGCAACTAAGTTTTGAATTTCGTTCAGCGTTAAAAATTTTGGTTTCCCGACAATTTTATAACCATCTGGTAGGCAATAATCACAACTAAAATTACAGATATCAGTAATTGAAAGGCGTAAATATGGGAAATTACGGCCAAAACCATCGGTTAGATTCGTTTGACTTGCTGCTGATTTTTTTATCAATTGGGTTTTAGGCATAGGCTCGCGTAATACCGCCTGATTAAGTGTCAGTGGTGATACATTTTGCCTTATTGATGAGTCAATAAGTGTATGCTTCATTCTTACTCCTTTCCAAATAGGGGAGACCGAGGCGTTTCCACGCTCGACCCCGGTCTAAAGGCCATATTCTTGTAAGAACTTAGGCAGATAGACTTCAGAGTTGTATTTACAGATTATAATCTGAGCAACTATTCGTCAATATAAAACACTTCACTTATTTATATGTGACTTAAGTCACTTCTTTAAAGAATATGGCGTTCATTTAATTTTAGGCGCTGGTTTGATGAAGATCGCATTTGTCCACTTCGCATTTGTCACAATCGCTTATCGGGCATTCTGCGGCTATCTCTTCATCACAATAACCGCAAAGGCTATAGAGGTCAGGTATGATGATTTGATCATTTTCAATTTTAAAATCTCGCGTTTTAAGGCGTTTTAGCGCTCGTGAGAAAGTCTCTCTTTTCATATCCAAATAAGAAGCGATCATTGATTTATCATAAGGTAGGCTAATATTTTTAGTTTTAACACCGCTTTCTAACAATAATCGAAGTAAGAACCAGCCCACTCGCTCATCCACAGTCTTTAAGCGGGCATTTTCTATCTGTCTTATTAAGCCTTGGCTTCGGTAGCTCATGCTGGCCAGTAAATTGAGTGCCAAATCATTATTGTTACGCAATTGCTCACGCAATATTGGTGCAGGAATGGATAATAAAACACAATCTTCAACCACTTGAGCGCTCATTGGGAAGTTGGTGTTCAAATATACCGCTGATTCTAAAATTGCATCGCCAGCACTGAGCATTTGTAGTATGGTTTCATCACCATCTGATGTGCCTTTGAATATTTTAACCCAGCCATTTAAAATTATATATAAGCGGTTAGGTGCTTCGCCTTCTAAAAATAGTAATTTACCTTTGCTGAGTTTTCTAACCTGGCCATTGCTTAGTAACTCTTCAAGGTTTTCAGGTTTTATGCCTGAAAATAGCTGTAAGCTTTTAATTAGATTAAGATAAGGGTCTAATTTGGTAATGCGAGTAGTTGTAACGGGCTTTCTGGAGCTTTGCTCCAAAGGGTGAATAATTGAAACTTTGGTTTTTGGCATGCATAATGTATCGATAATATGATGCTCTATGGCGTGCAGGGCGTCCATTTTCTCAGTGACTAAATCAAACCAAATACGCAAATTCAAACTTAATAAGGTTTTGTTTTTGGGGTCGTTTTTGAGTAAGTCGTGGAAGTTTTGTATTTTCAAACAAGCATCATTTTGCAAAACCTGCTCGGCAAGGTTTTTTTGAGTAATGTTTGCGAGTGCAAAAAAAGTGGTTTGATAATTATTCTGCTCTGCCAATAGGAATAAAATCCGTTCTACAAACTCTTGATTCGAAAAACTGCTATTGATAAAACCGCGTGAACCGATTGCGCGCTCTAAACCAATACGTTCCTCCCATTGCAAAAACGCATTATAAGCGCTCAAACTTGTTGGGTTGCTGTCAGGCATTAACCAAGCAATTTCAATGATGTTTTGGATAAGAGGGCCTATTAACTCATGCGAATAAAAATCAATTGATTGCCAAGTTTGACTAATATTTTTGGAAACATATTCTCGCGTTTGAAATAAATTTTGGCACTTGTCCAGCAAATATTCCAATTTGTGGATGGTTTCAGCCTTTAACAAATCTAATTTTTTCCACCGGGTTAAAGTTTCACAAAATATTTGAGTACTATCATCTGTTTTTGCGAATTGTTTGGTCATTAAGTTAGAGAATAGGCGACCTTCACTGCTTAAGTAAACCGCGACACGCCCGCGCTCTAATTGTAGGTTATGAACGAGTTCACCAATAATATATAATGCTTCTTTCATCTTAAAAAACCGCCTTAAATATGATTCTAACTTAGAACAAAATATGATTCTAACTTAGAATAAATCTAACATCCTATCTTTGTTAAAAC
>JADGDI010000052.1 GCA_016744975.1 Hyphomicrobiales bacterium
AAACCGTTAAAACCAATGAAGAAGTGGCTCAAGTGGGCACAATTTCTGCTAACGGCGAAGCGGCTATCGGTACTATGATTGCAGAAGCCATGCAAAAAGTTGGCAACGAAGGTGTGATTACGGTTGAAGAAGCCAAAGGCCTTGAAAGTGAATTAACAGTAGTTGAAGGCATGCAGTTTGACCGCGGTTATCTTTCACCATATTTCGTGACCAATTCAGAAAAAATGACAGTTGACCTTGAAGAGCCACTAATTCTTTTACACGAAAAGAAATTGACTAACCTACAACCAATGCTGCCAATCCTTGAGCAAGTTGTTCAAGCTGGCCGTCCTTTGCTTATCATTGCCGAAGACATTGAAGGTGAAGCACTTGCAACGCTTGTTGTTAACAAGCTACGTGGTGGCCTTAAAATCGCTGCTGTTAAAGCCCCTGGTTTTGGTGACCGTCGTAAAGCAATGCTTGAAGACATTGCCATTCTAACTGGCGCAACTTTGGTCAGCGAAGAAACTGGTGTTTCACTTGAAACATTTGAACTTGGCGGACTTGGTACAGCAAAACGCATTAACATCACTAAAGATGATACAGTGATTGTTGACGGCGCTGGCGCATCTGCTGATGTACAAGCACGTGTTGGCCAAATCAAAGCCCAAATCGAAGAAACATCTTCAGATTATGACCGTGAAAAGCTACAAGAACGCCTAGCGAAACTTGCTGGTGGTGTTGCTGTACTTAAAGTTGGCGGCGCAACTGAAGTTGAAGTTAAAGAACGTAAAGACCGTGTTGATGATGCATTAAATGCAACCCGTGCTGCCGTTCAAGAAGGCATTGTTTCTGGCGGTGGTACAGCTTTACTTAAAGCAACTGTTGCGGTTTCTAAATTAGAAAATGACAATGCTGACATTCAAGCAGGTATTAAAATTATTTCACAAGCCATTCAAGCACCTATTCGCCAAATTTGCGAAAATGCGGGTGTTGAAGGCAGTGTAGTGGTTAATAAAATCCTTGAATCTAACGGTAAAGTTGGCTTTAATGCACAAACAGAACAATATGTAGATATGGTTGCTGAAGGCATTATCGACCCAACTAAAGTGGTTAAAACTGCTCTAACAGATGCAGCATCTATCGCTGGTCTAATGATCACAACCGAAGCTATGATTGCTGACAAACCTGCACCTGCTGCACCTGCTGGTGGTGGCATGCCTGATATGGGCGGCATGGGCGGCATGGGTGGTATGGGCGGCATGATGTAATCATGTTGCACTTATAACTTAATGCAATAATCCAAGCATGTAGCTTCCTTTAGCTGTTACAACATGTTTAGGAAAAGGGTGTATGATTGGTTTCATACACCCTTTTTAGTCGTGGTTTTGAAAAGCAAAACCAAATGATGGCCTTAACTAAAAAGTGATTGGATAATTAACAAATTTGCCTCATAATTGCCTGAGTTAATTTCTAAGCATTTTGTTAGAATAAGCAATTTTGCATTAAAGTAAGCAAACCCATTAGGCCATTTATGAATTTTACTAAAAATATTTTGTTCGTTATCATTTTATCCGTCGCAACAGCCGTTGTTACCTCAAGTTTTGCCAAGCAAACATTAATCTCAGACCCAAATGTAATTACTGGCACATTAGCCAACGGCCTCACTTACCATCTATATAAATCCAACGACGAGGCAAAAGATGACCATGATGAAGAAGTTGCCTTAAGGCTTTATGTGAAAATTGGGTCATTGGATGAAAACGACCAGCAAAAAGGCTATGCCCATTTGGTTGAGCATTTAGGCTTTCGCGATAGCCGCTATTTTACCCACAAGCAAAAAGATGCACATTTAGAAAATCTCGGCTTACATACCAATGCTTATACCACTTATAATCGCACAGTTTATTATGTGAATGACCGCAACCCAACGCCAGCACGCATGGCTAAGCATATAAAATTATTTAGAGATTTTGCTGATGGCATGTTCATCACCAAATCTGACTTTGAGGTCGAGCGTAAAATTGTGCTTGAAGAATTGCGCCTTCGTGCGGCTAAAAAGGATGGTATTTCAGATAAATTATTAAAGATTTACGATAATGGTCAATATTTGGACGATAAAAAACCCATTGGTACAAAACAGGTATTAAATGCCGCAACCCATGAAAGCGTTAAAGCCTTTTTTACCAAATGGTACCAACCCCAACATATGCATTTGGTCATTACAGGACAAATTGACATTAAAAAGCTAGAGCAGCAAATTAAAGATGAGTTTGGCCAGATAAAACAAAGCCCTGCCGTTAAAGACGCTACGCCCAATTACAAATTACCAACTGGTATTCATTTTGCAACTGCCAATGATTCAACAGGCAATGGCATTGGCATCATCATTCCTTTACCCAAGCTTGAGACTAAGATTGTCTCATCACCCAGTTACCAAAACACCATTGCCTATGATTTTATAGTAGGGGGTATGGATAGCGACATTCATCGCAGCAATGATAATAAGGGTAAATTGGTGCCTTATATCAGCACCAATTATAGCTTTGAAGAAAGCCGTGCCTATCTTGATATCTACATTCAACATAAAGAAGGCGAGCGCAATAAAGCCATTAAATTTGCTTTAACCGAGATTGCCACTTTACGCCAGCATGGTTTTAACCAATCGCAGTTTGAAAATCAGATCACCTATCTTAAAAAGCGCATTGATAAGCCATTTTCAGCTTTTAAACATGATGGCCGCCCCGCACATATTGCCGATGACATTATTGCAAATCTTGACTCCAATGAAATTAATATTTCTGAAGATGCTGAACAAGCGGAAGTTGAGAAATTTATAAACAACTTAAATCGTGATAAAATTAACGCCCAAATTAAACAGATTTTACAGAATTCTGCATCATTAATTGTAGTTAGCCGCGAACAAGTAAGTGAGCAACAACAAGCAGAAAGCAGCCAGTTAATTGATGCATTTAATGCACAAAGCATGGCATTTAATGCGAGCCCCACGCAAAATGTTAGCGACAAACAACTTAACTATACCCAACTTAAGGCGGGCAAAGTAGCCGCTGAAAAAACCATTAAAAACTCGGATGTAAAACAATTCAGCTTAAGCAATGGTGCCAAGCTCTACCTTTTAAAACGCAAAAAGGATGAAGGCGAAGTGAGCATTGCAGCCTATGCCAAAGGCGGCTCAGAATCACTCCCAGCACGTCTAATTCCGGCCTCACAATTGGCTGCAAAAGTCATTACCGCAAATGGCATTGGTGGCCTTACTGAAAATGAACTGGGTGAATTCTTATACAAACAAAGCATCACCAGCCTCCACCCATTCATTGGCGAAAACTTGCATGGGTATATTGTTAATTTGGAAAAAACAAAAGGTTTTGAAGATGCTTTAAAAGTATTGCATATGGGTTTCTATCAAGGCAAAGTCCATCAGGAGTTATTTAAAGCCATTAAAGAAACTTCCGCTAAAAGTTATGATAAATGGTACAAAACCGAAGATGGTGAATTTTCAAAAGCCATTTCAAATGGCATTATCGCCAAAGGAATTGACTATTATTTAATCAGTGGTGACCAATTACGCGCTGTGACAGAGGCTGACATTGTTGAAGTATATCAGCATTTATATAGTGATTTAAGTAAGTTTAGTTTTGTCGTCGCTGGTGATTTTGAACAAGCCAAAGTCATACAGTTATTTGAACAGCATATTGCCAATATTCCAAGTAAAACTGTGGATTATGCGCCACCAGTCATTAAGTTGCACAAAGGGCCAATATCAATTCGCAAAAACAACAATCCTAAACAGCAGTCACGCGTCACTATGACTTTTAACAATAAAGCTTATGACAATTCTAATTTTGAGAATAATGTCGCCCATGTTATCGCTGCATCGGTGCTTAAAAAACGAATTTATGACATTATGCGTAAAGAAGAGGGCCTAACTTATACTGTTGGGGTGCGCTTCTCTATCAATGAAGGTAGCGTAGAAAGTTCCGATCTTGGTATTAGATTTTCAGTAAAACCAAGCAATGAGAAAAAAGCCATCGCCATTGTTAACCAAGCATTGGCTGATCTTAAAACCAAGCCAATCACTCAAAAGGAATTTATAGACAAGCGCGATAAGGTGTTAGAAAGCCACCAAAAAGTTCGCGCGTCCAACGCATCAAACGTCAATTATATCGGCCGTAAATTTGCACTTGGTTATAGCTTAGAAGAAGTTGCAATATTAGAAGATAAAATTATGAAAGTTCCATATGAAAAAGCGCGCGATTTAATGGTAGAATTTTTAGACGACGCAATGAAAATAAAAACCGTTTTTTCTGACCGTAAAAATTAGAAAGATTGCATATGAATTATGAATTTTTGCTAGCCACTATAATCTTAGTTTTGATACCAGGCACAGGCGTTATTTACACCATTTCTATTGGTTTGGCCTTGGGTGCGCGCCCCAGCATTGTAGCAGCATTAGGCTGCACAATGGGTATTATCCCTGCGTTGCTTGCAAGCATGTTAGGTTTGGCCGCCATTATGCATAGCAGCGCGATATTGTTTGAATTGCTCAAATATGCTGGCGCGGCATATTTGTGTTTTTTAGCCTTTAGCATGTGGCGCAATGTTTCTAAATTTCAAATCGATAAAAACACAAAAAGAATATCAAACTTTCATATCATTCGCAGGGCCATCTTAATCAATGCATTAAACCCAAAACTGACTTTGTTTTTCTTGGCGTTTTTACCACAGTTTATTGCCACCGACACCCATTCACCGACCCTAGATTTCATTTTGCTAAGCAGCGTTTTTATGTTAGCCACCCTTGTAATATTTATCGGGTATGGCATTTTTGCAAGTAAAATGCGCCATTACATCATACATAGCGAACGCATAATGCGTTATATTCAACGGGGTTTTGCTGCAATTATAGCAAGTCTTGCAGCAAAATTGGCGCTAACTGAATGATCGATTTATATGCCCTGCCAATCAAGCACCACTTTGCCACATTTACCACTGCGCATTAAGTCAAAGCCTGTCTGAAAATCATCGACCGCCAAACGGTGGGTAATTAACGCCTCCATATCAAGGCCAGATTGCAGCATAGAAATCATTTTATACCAAGTTTCAAACATTTCTCGGCCATAAATGGCTTTAATAGTTAGGCCTTTGAAAATAATTGGCGCCCAGTCAAGCGCAACCTTACCAACAGGCAGGCCAAGCAACGCAATTTTACCGCCCATAATCATGTTATCTACCATTTGATCAAATGCCGATGGCACGCCGCTCATTTCTAAGCCAATATCAAAGCCTTCAACCAAGTTTAACTCATGCATCACATCGTTCAGATCTTCTTTCGCGACATTCACCGGCCTTACGTCAGCAACTTTAGCGGCTAAGTCCAGCCGATAGTCATTGACATCGGTAATCACCACATTTTTTGCACCAACATAACGCGCGATATTCGCCGCCATAATGCCGATCGGCCCCGCGCCTGTAATCAGCACATCTTCGCCGACCAAATCAAAGCTTAACGCGGTGTGTACCGCATTGCCCATTGGGTCCATAATGGCGGCAATATCGTCACTAATTTCATCTGGTAGTTTAATCACATTAAACGCCGGCAAGCTTAAATATTCTGCAAATGCCCCATCAACATTAACCCCAATGCCTTTGGTTTCTGGGTCTAAATGAAACCGCCCTGCCCGCACATTACGGCTTTTTCGGCCAACCAAATGCCCCTCTCCCGTGCAGCGTTGGCCGAGCTTTAAATCTTTAACATTGCTGCCAAGCTCCACAATTTCACCAGAAAATTCATGGCCTGTAGTCATCGGGACTGGAATGGTTTTTTGCGCCCATTCATCCCAATTATAAATATGTATGTCGGTGCCGCAAATCGCAGTTTTATTGATTTTAACCAGCACATCATCCGCCCCTATATTTGGCATGGTTTTGTTTGCCATCCAAATGCCGACTTCCGCTTTATACTTGCCTAAGGTTTTGATTTTACTATTATGATTTAATGGTGAACTATCGTGATTTAAATGAGACATATTATGTCACTTTACTAAATGATGTTTAAATGTTTGCCTGCTTTTGCAAAGGCCGAGATGGCTTTATCAAGCTGCGCTTTGGTCAAACTGGCGTTCATTTGCGTGCGTATCCGCGCCAAACCTTTGGGCACAACGGGGAAGAAGAAGCCTGTTACATAAACGCCATTGTCATATAACAGGCTGGCCATTTGCTGCGCCAATTTAGCATCTTTTAACATCACTGGAATGATAGGATGCTCCCCATCTAGCAAACAAAACCCTGCGTCGGTCATTTTTTCTCTAAAATATTTTGCATTATCAAATAATGCTTCACGTCTATCATCAGCAGCTTTAACCAACTCTAGTGCTTTTATACTTGCCCCTACAATAGCAGGTGCTAACGAGTTGGAAAATAAATAAGGCCGCGCCCGCTGACGCAACAGATCAATGATAGGCTGTGCAGCGGCAATATAACCACCCATTGTGCCGCCCAATGCTTTGCCATAAGTACCTGTTAATATATCAACTTTTACTCCAGCATGGCTTGGTGTGCCGCGCCCTTGTGCGCCCATAAAACCTGTCGCGTGGCAATCGTCCACCAATATATAGGCATTATATTGATCTGCCAATTGGCGAATTTGTTTAAGCTTTGCTAAATAACCGTCCATCGAGAATACACCATCGGTGACGATAATCTTATCACGTGCGCCATTGACGTCTGCCTCTTTTAATTTACTCTCTAAATCTGCCATATCGCTGTTTTTATAACGGTAGCGCGCAGCTTTACACAAACGTATGCCGTCAATGATTGACGCGTGGTTTAAACTGTCTGAGATAATTGCATCTTGTTTGTCAAAAAGCGGTTCAAACACCCCACCATTGGCATCAAAACAAGCGGCAAATAAAATGCTATCCTCCATGCCTAAAAAATCTGCTGTTTTGGCTTCTAAATCTTTATGAATGTCCTGAGTACCACAAATAAACCGTACCGAGGCCATGCCCACACCATGGCTATCCATCGCTTGTTTTGCAGCTTCAATAAGGCGGTTGTCATTGGCAAGGCCTAAATAATTATTGGCGCATAGATTAATAACATCGCTGTCTTGACCATCAATACGCACTTGAATACGGCCAGATTGAGCACTGGTTATATTTCGCTCAACCTTATACAAACCATCATTTTTAATTTCATCTAATGTGGTTAAAAACCGTTGGTGGCGACTATCATCTGACATTTCTTGATCCCTTATATCTTGTATAAACGATTAATATTCCATTATAATGGAAATGTCAATATATCGGAATAATATCCACTGCGATTACAAACTACGCCCCTATAACCACCAAAATTGCGGTCGCCACATCATGCTCATCGGTTTGTACATTCGTAATTGAGTGATTCACATCGCCATTATAACGGGCAATCTCGCCCATTTTTAAAGTTTGTACCAAATTACCAGCACGCACCCGCATGCTGCCAGACAGAATTGTCAAATGCTCAACCGCCCCATCACGGTGCGGCGAACTGATTAGACCACCATCTTTTTCAAGCGTCAATTCATACCATTCAACCTGCCCCGCCATTTCAGGTGGGCTAAGAATTTTAAGGCTACTACCTGCATCCACATCATTAAAATGCGGAATATCACCAAGTTTTATATAATCAATAAAGTTTTTATCGCCCTCATCATCTCCAACCAGTTCAGTCAACTCAAGCCCCAAGGCTTGGCTTAAGTTAAACAAAGTGGCGATGGTTGGGTTAGCATCACCGCGCTCAATCTGACTTAACATAGAGCGCGATACGCCAGATTTTTTTGCCAGCTGATCTAAAGTCATATTGGATGATTTGCGCAATTTTTTAAGCTTAGCGCTTAATTTACCAACGATATTTTCAGTCATAATATATATCAGCCATCATTATTATTTATCTGCAGCCATCAAATCTTTTGCCAAGGCTTTACCCTTGGAAAAATCAGGTTTGCCACTGCCTAAAATTGGCACCTCATCAACCGCATAAATTTTTGTCGGTATTAGCAAAGCAGGCATTTTAGCTTTTATAAGCGTTTTACGCAATTTAGCAACATTATGCACCCCCTCAACAAGCAGGATGATCTTTTCACCTTTTTTTTCGTCGGGCAAATTAGTCGCCAGAATCAGCAAATCAGGAATGTCTATGATGTCCCGAACCTGTTCTTCGATCGCGCCAAGACTAACCATCTCACCCGCAAGTTTTGCAAAGCGTGAATAGCGATCAACAATGGTTAAAAATCCGTCTGCATCCAGTTTGCCTTTATCGCCAGTTTTATACCATCTTATACCATCCAGCTCAACAATCACCTTGGCGGTTTGTGCAGCATCATTCAAATAGCCCTTCATAATTTGTGAGCCACCAATTAATATTAAACCTGCCTCATCCACCGCGAGGGTTTTCATATTATCTGGATCAACAATTCTAAAGGTCGTGCCAGGTAAGGCCAAGCCAACCGTACCCGGTTTATTGCCTTTTTGTATGGTCCAATATTGCGTGCTTAAATGATCTGGAATATTACACCCAGCAACTGGCGTGGTTTCAGTGCAACCATAACCTTCAAGCAATTGTTTGTGAAAGCGGTTTTCAAACAACTCGCGGGTAGCAGGCGGCAGCTTTTCTGCCCCAGCAACAACCAAGCGCAAACTGTCAAACATCATTGGCAATAGGCGTTTATTGCGGCTATAAAGTCTTAAAAATGTTGCCGTGCCGCATAATACCGTCGCCTTAAAACGTGCAACGCCCTTGCCAATTGCCACTGCATCGGTCGGGTCTGGATGGCACACCACAGGAACCCCTTCAATCAGCGGCATAAAGGTAGTAACCGTTAAACCAAACGCATGAAATAACGGCAAAGAAGCCATCACTGTATCATCATCACGCATATTTAGCACATCGGCAATCTGCTTTAAATTTGACATGAAGTTTCGATGGCTAAGCATCACCCCTTTTGGCACACCCTCACTGCCTGACGAGAATAAAATAGCAGCCGTATCGTCAATGTCAGTGTTAGTTGAATAAAGGCCTTTCAGCCAAGACGTCGGTAAAACTATTACCTTTAACAGGGTAGAAATTCGCGCAAATGTTGAGATTTTATCCCGCAATTCTTCCAATATTAAAACATCTACATTTTCAAATAATGGCGCAGTATCAACACCACGAAGCTCTAATTTAGTAACAAACTGGCTTGAGGTTACAATGGTTTTTATTTTAGCCTGCTTTATAGCGCTTAATATAGCCTCCATCGACGCTGTATAATTCAAATTAACCAGTGTTTTACCCGCCATTAAAGCTGCCATATTGGTAATGGCACCTGCCGCCGTAGTTGGCACCAAAAGGCCTATATTTTTGCCCTTTGTTGCCTTGAGATATTTGCGAAATAATATAGCGCCACTTAGTAAACGCCGCCTGTTAAGCGGAGAACCTGTTGCATCGCTAATTGCCCAGTCACCACTGTCAATCTTACAGGTATCAATAAATGCTTCGGCCAAGTTGGGCAATCCATCCGTATAAGCCTGCCAAGTATGGATAGAAAGTTCAAACACCTTTTGTTTAACTTCAGCCGCACTGGTTTCAGAATTTAGCCGCGGCCCAAACGCTACAATAACGTCACGTTTTGAACTGCCTCGGCTAGACACCTCGCGCAGTTTTGTAGATGATTTTGAAAAACGACTGCCCCATAAACCACGCAAATAAAATGGGATAATCACCGCACCAGTACCTTTTATAGCCTGTTCAAACCCGCGCTTAAACTCAGCCAATTGGCCTGTGTGGCTAATCGCACCCTCAGGAAAAAGGCACACAATATCACCCGCTAGCAAACAATTTTTAATCCGCTCAAGTGACTTACTACTGCTACCAGAAGAGATAGGAATCACCCCCGAAAAATCCAAGAACCAACGCAGATACCATTTCTCAAAAAATGAACGTTCCATCACAAACCGAATGCGCCGAGGGAAGGCCAATTGAATAATTGTCCAGTCTATCCATGAAATATGGTTGCCCAGTAACAAAATTCCTTTACCGCCAATTTCCTCACGTGTCGGAATATTCTCATAGCCCTGTACCACCAGTTTATATTTACGTTTCATAATGCCTGCAACAATAGCTCGAACAAATAAATGAGGTAATGTGCGGATGGTTTGCAACGCCCCTAATACGCCAATAATCGCTAATATGGTTAGAATATATTTTTCACTAAAGCCATAATATGCAAACAAAACAGTTAGCAATAACCCGCCCAACATACAGATATTTTGAATTAAATTACTGCCAGCTAAAATATTGCCCAATTGCGCTTTTGGGGCATTAAATTGCACCAATGCATTAAGTGGAATAACACAAAGAGAACCAAAAAAACCAAAACTAAAAAAGACTGGCGCAGCATATAACAAAGTCTCAACACCCGTTAACAGAAATAATGCAATTGCCACACCAACTGCGCCAACAGGCACAAGACTTAAATTAATATAATGCCGCGAGCGCTGCCCTGCCACAATTGCACCTGTTAGAATTCCAACACCCGCCAATGCCATAACAAGTTGAATCTGAAACACATCGCTAACATCTGTAATATTTTCAATATAAGATGGATAAACCGCTAACAATACCTGACTAACCGTCCAAAAGCCAGCAAGCCCGAATATTGACCTAATAATCGGTTTATTACCAAATAATGACTTCATATCAGTGGTTAGTTTTTTTGCTTTCAGATAATCAGGCCAATTAAATTTTTGCTCTGCAGCAGCGGCTTTTACTTCTGGCAATTGTTCTGCCAATATTATTTGAACCACCGCAGCTACAACCAATAACCAACCCAAAGGTGCAAATGTTTGGGTTACTGAGCCTACATCGCTCAGATCAACCCCGCTATTTGCCAAAATAATTTCAAAAAACAGCGAAAAGCTAATGATACCGCCCAATATTGCCACCATGGTTAGTGCTTGCAACCAAGAATTACCTTCGGACAAGTTATCACTGCCTACTAAGTCGCGAATATAACCAAGTTTTGCAGGTGAATAAAACGCGCTTTGCAACGCCAAGAAAAAGGTTAAAACAAATGCAAAATAAAACCAGCCTTGATAATAACATAAAGTGATCAGCAAGGTAATTGGCACTGCAATACGCGAGGTCCACTTTACCACTTGCGCTTTAGAATAGCGATCAGCAACAAACCCTGCGGGTGTAAATGCCATAATTACAGGCAATAATATAAGAGCATTAACCACTGCGGTAAGCATAACCTGCTCTGCGCCATTAAGTGCTTTTAAAATAGTATTTTGAATAAGAATTTTATGGCCTAAATCAACAAATGCATTGATAAACGCCACAGTAACAAAGGCCAAAAAGCCTTTGACCTTTAAAATATCTAACATTTAATTCCCCACTATTTACATCAACACCAGCGTAATGAAACCCCAAAACAACTATCAACTTGCCTCAAAGCATAGTTTACCCCCCCTTAGTCAAATTAGTCCATTAGTTTTTTACTTTACGTCAATTTATAATATCCACGTCAATCAACTGAAAAATATTGCTAAATTACTGAATTTCTGGTTTTCTTAAGTTCAAAAAGGGTTTAAAATATGCAAAATACTGCAAACAACTTGAATGATTTATCCAAACTTTCTTATGTTAGGGGTGCGCAAGATAAGCCGCTAATGTTTACCACCATTGCAGCAGTTTTTGCAAAGAATGCATCACAATATGCCGAACGGGATGCAGCAATTTTTTGCCAACAAAATATACGTTATACCTATTCTCAATTAGCAAAAAAAGTGGATGCTTTGGCAGCTGGGTTTTTGCGCCTTGGCTTAACCAAAGGCGACCGTGTCGGCATATGGTCACCCAATCGCGCTGAATGGTTGATCAGCCAATTCGCCACCGCACGCCTAGGCATTATATTGGTTAATATCAACCCCGCATATCGAATTTATGAGCTAGAACATGCGCTAAATTTAGTTAATTGCAAAGCGCTTATAACCGCAGAGCTATTTAAATCATCCGATTATATTAGCATGTTGCAAACACTGGTGCCTGAACTTGAAACCCACCAAGACAAATGCATTAATAGCCAAAAATTACCGCATTTAAAACATGTTATTAAGATGGGCAACACACAAATTACTGGCATGTATAATTTCGATGATATCTGTGACCACACTCAAATTGACAAGGCTGTGCTAGATGAATTAAGCAGCCAGTTAGACCCTGATGACCCAATTAACATACAATTTACAAGTGGTACAACAGGCGCGCCAAAAGGCGCTTGTTTAAGCCATTATAACATTCTTAACAATGCCTATTTTGTAACCGACAGAATCAACTTCACCCATCAAGACAGGTTATGCTTGCCTGTACCTTTATACCATTGCTTTGGTATGGTTATGGGGGTTTTAGGCTGTATTACCCATGGTGCTGCCTTGGTTTTTCCTAGTGAGGCCTTTGATGCTGGAGCTACCTTAACGGCCATTGAAGCTGAAAACTGCACCGCATTATATGGCGTACCAACCATGTTTATTGCTATATTTGAACATGAAAACTTTACCAAAACCGACAAAGGTAACATGCGGCGCGGCGTAATGGCTGGTGCGCTTTGCCCAATAGAAGTTATGCGCCGTGCGATTGATGAAATGAATATGGATCAATTAACAATCTGTTATGGCATGACAGAAACCAGCCCAGTGAGTTTTCAAACTTTGGTCGATACACCGCTTAAACAACGCTGCGAAAGCGTTGGCAAAATCCACCCGCATGTTGAAGTTAAAATCATAAATAAGCAAAACCAAATTGTACCCATTGGTGAAAAGGGTGAGTTATGCACCCGTGGTTATAGTGTTATGCGCGGTTATTGGGCAGATGAAGCCCGCACTAACGAGACTATTGACCCTAGCGGTTGGCTTAAAACAGGCGACTTGGCAATATTAGATGAACAAGGCTATTGCCAAATTGTCGGGCGAATAAAAGACATGATAATTCGCGGTGGTGAAAACATATATCCAAGAGAAATTGAAGACTTTTTGTTCAAACATCCTGATATTTTACAGGTACAAATATTTGGTATCCATAGTCAAAGGTTTGGTGAGGCGGTTGCGGCCTTTATCATCTTAAAACAGGATGCAAGGCTAAATGCCCAGCAAGTAAAAACATATTGCAAAGACCAAATTGCTCACTTTAAGATACCCGAGCATATTGAATTTGTTCAGCAATGGCCTGCGACCATCACTGGAAAACCGCAAAAATATTTAATGCGTGAGATGATGGAAAACATTATAAATCAGCAAAACAATTCATAAGCGTAAAGTCAAATTCAAAAGTTAGTCAAACAAAGAATCGATGTCATTTTGAGATGAACGTATTGCACCATCATCAGCCAAACCTGGGCCGCTGAGCAATGCGTCATCGCCAGTTTTCTTATTTAAACTCTCAGGAGAAACATCCAAGAAATTTTCAAGTCCGCCCCATATGTCAATCATTTTATCAATATGGCCTTCAATAAATTTCATCGTATCTAGAACTTTTTGAACCCGCTGACCCGTTAGATCTTGAAAGTTACAGGCTTCAAAAATTTTAACCGTTTGCTCTTGAATGTCTAATACCGAATCTTCATGCTTCGTACCTGCAAGCTGTGCGGCTAAATCACGTGCATCAGCATCTATCTGCTCTGCAGCACTTAAAATATCGTCCGTCGCCCGTTCAGTCGAAGTCACCACGGCATCAAGTTCATTACTAACCTTAACTTCAGTGCTATCACCAAAATTTGTATGATGCATCGTCGCAATTTCACGTTTTGTCTCAGCGATTGATTGAGAAATTAGGCCCATTTCTTCACGTAACTTCCGCGCTTCATTTAGCTCATCTTTAAATTCATTCAAAAACTGATTTTCTGTAGATGCTGTTACTTCTACTTTTGGAGCCTCACCCGCAGAAAACCCTGATTTTTTTAAATCTGCCAACGCATTCATTATTTCTTCATGCCGACTTTCTTCATCTGAAGCTATTGGCACTTCAGCAAGAGAAGCTGCAGCAAGCGGATTATTACGTTCAATTCGAAAAGCTCGTTTATGCGCAGATCTCATAATTCACCAACCATTATATAAAAAACTACTTTATTTATTAAGAAAAATAAAATTTCAATGTTAAATTTATATAAAATCCATTAATGAATTATTGACAAAACTACTAGAATTTCAAAATGACTGTAAATATGTATAAAAATTTGTTCAAAAATCGATTAACACAAATCATTGGCCTTCTAACTTTAGCAATATTAAGTTATTTGCTAAGTTATGATTTTGATAATATTGTGCCAAGTTCTACAACAGACACAAATCTAATTGGTAAAATTCCTCATAAAAAATATAACCTTAGGGGTGTTGTCAGTCTATCAGACGGGGATAGTTTGAAATTCAAAAAGCTCGATCAACGCATTCGACTTTTTGCTATCGACAGCCCCGAGCTTGCTCAAAAATGTGGTATAGACAAGCAACAATGGCCATGTGGTCAACGGGCAAAATTTGCACTAAACCAAAAAATCAATGGTCAAAAAGTTACCTGTATTGGTGATGAAAAAGATAAACATGCAAGATTAATCGCGACTTGCTACATCGCTATAAATGATAAAGGCTATGAAGATCTTAATGCTTGGATGGTGAAAAAAGGCTGGGCTATTGCCTATACCCATTATTCAAACCGTTATATAAAGCAACAAAAATATGCCAAACAAAATCAATTAGGCATTTGGCGGTCTGAATTTTTAGAACCCTATAAATGGCGTAAAAAATATATCAAACGCTAAGGCATGTAATTTAATGATAGCGCCTCATTCTAATCAGAAACCACCCGCGATTTGGGGATGATAAGAGTAACACAAGTACCCTGGTTTACTTGACTTTGAATCCGTATTCGGCCGAAATGCATTTTTAAATAAGCCTGAACCAATGAAAGGCCTAAACCAATGCCATCATGATATCGGATATTGCTATTTTCAGCCTGAGCAAACGGCTCTAACACATGTTCCAGTTTATTTGCAGGAATACCAATCCCCTCATCTTCAACACGAATGTAAAAATCACCGTTAATATCAAGGCCAGTCATAACACTTATCATGGAACCCGGCTCAGAAAACTTTATCGAATTTTGAACAATGTTAATAATCGATTGACGAATTTTTTGTTCATCAATATTCAATTCGATTTTGTGATTCTCCAGTTCATAAAATAGATTTACACCCTTTTCTGCCGCGCTATTTTTTACGATATTCATGGTTGATTTTAATAAATGACTCACTTCAACATGATTTTCATTCAAAGGAATCGTATGATTATCAACTTTTGCCATCTGTAAAATATCATTTATAATGTTAAGTAAATGTGTGCCACTTTCATGAATATATTCGGCATATTCATTCACGCGTTGCTCACTTAATGGGAGATCACCCGCTTCTTGTAACAATTTGGAAAAGCCTAATATTGCATTAAGTGGGGTTTTTAACTCATGACCCATAGTGGCTAAAAATTCGGAACGCAATATTGCGCTCGGGTCATTATTAACCGTAAATTCACTGTCGCAACTCTTTACAACTTCTTGTTTTAACTGATAAGCTAATTCACCCATTCTACACTCCACCCGACAGTAAGTTTAAAAAAGTCATTCTAATTGTCGTTATTTCTTTTAGAGTTTTAGCGTGGTTTTATTATCAGGCAGATAAAAAGTCTGGTTAAAATACAATTATTTTATAGAATAAAATTATTGAAAATTTACACATTTTTTACAAGAAAGTGTTAACCCAATTACTTTGAGTATTATTGGCAAAATTTAATCGCCTAATTTGCCATTAGTTTTTTTATTACTCGCTTTAGCAAATTTGGCATTTTGTTTTCTTAATTGATAATTATACAAAATTCTCATGGCAGATGGCAGTAATAAAGTATCCGTTAGTAAAGCGGTTAATACCAATGTCATCAATAAAATACCATATAATTTAATCAGCGGCATTTCACTAATCACCACAATGCCAATACCAAACCCTAGCACCAACGATGTTACAACCAAAACTGAGGTTACACTATCCATTGTGGTACGCAATGCATTTTCAATATTCATGCCATCTTCTACCGCTCGGTTGTAACGGTGTATAACATGTATGGTATTATCCACCGCAATACCAAAGCCAATGGTGAACGCAACCACTGATGTAAATTGCAACCCCTCGTCTGCAATATACAGATAAAGCCCCGCAAGCCCGATCGGAATAAGATTTGCAATGAGCGTGAATAAACCAGCATAAACCGAACGAAAGCTAATCGCGACAATGAATACGCCGCCCATAACCGCCAATAAAAGGCTATAATTCAATAACTTGATCATGTTATAACTAGACATTGCCGACATCGGCAAAATGCCCGTAATATGTAATTTTACAAATGAGTATTTGGCATTAATTTGTTCGAGCTTCTGTTTCAATATTTCTAATTCTGGTCGTAAGGCGGCGGCATCTGTATCTGGCAACAATCCTAAAACCAAACCATAACCTTTGGTCTCATCAAAAAGATTTGCGGCTGACTGATTATTATCTTCTAAAAATTGGAAAAACTGATCAACGCTTTTATCTTGCAGATTTTTTTGTACAAATGCCCGCAAACTATTGAGTGATAATGTTTGTTTTACAAATTTATTAGTAAGTAAGAGATTTTCTAACTCAGTATATAATGCAAAACTGCTTTCTGACCGTAAATTATAGTCCTTGTCAAACGCCATGAATATGCGGATTTCATTGGTTCCAGACAGCTTTTCTTCTATTTTACTGACGCCAATAAATGCCTCATTATCCTGGGGGAGGTTATCAATATATCGGTATCTTGGTTCATTTTGCAAATAGAACCCGCTCAAAACAACAATAGATAATATTGCAAAAATGGTGATTTGCTTTGGCCATTTCATGAATAATGATTTACACAATTCAGTATAACCATCAAGAAAACGGTGCATTAATGGGTGTTTATAGCCCGGTTTAGCCTCTGTAACAACATTCCGTAATGTCATGGTTTCAGGCAATACATGCTTCGCTAACGCAGGAATTAGAGTTAATGTAACCACAAATGCAAAACCAGTTCCAAAAGTGCAAATAAAGCCAAATTTCGAAATAATTGGATGCTGCGCTGCCAGCAATGACACCATCGCAATGCCTGTGGTTAAAGACGTCATCACACAGGCAGGACCAATATGCTTAATGGTTTGCTTGATCGCATCGTCTCGTTTAAGGCCTTGTTCCATTCGCCGGCGAATACCATATACTATATGCACACTGTCACAAAATGAAATAACCATGATCAATAAGGGTGCAATATTGGCCAAAACATCCATTTCAATTTCTAACCAACCAAGCATGCCACGCATCGTGATCATCGAGATAACGGTTGGCAAACCAGCTAAAAGTACAAATTTGCCGCGTCTAAAATAAATCCAAGAAATAACAAACCCGAACAGAATTCCAAAAACAGTGAAGCTTAGCTGGTCATAAAGCATATAGCCGATAATCTCAGCTTTGAAAATTTCAACACCAGAAATTTCATAATTTAAACTGTCATCATTTATTTCGGCTCTCGCAATTTTCAATAAATCATCACGCAACTTAAACAAAAGAGCGCGGTTCTTTTGATCTTGCTCACTTGCATTATCCCCCTCAGAAACCAAGGCCTTAATATTGAGTAGAAACAATATTAATTTTCCATCAGCGGATAATAATTTCTCACCAATAAACGGGTGTGCATGCGCTTTCGCTAGAATGTCGTTAATATTTTCTGCATTAATATCACTTGGAAATATGGGCAGCAATTGGCCATTTTCATCTGGGTGGTCTCGCCACGAGAAGGGAGATATAACAGAGTTTAAATTATCGTTAAAACCCAGCTCTAACTGCAAATTGTTTAATTTATTCAGATTTTCAGGGCTGGTAAGTTGGTCACCCGAAATGGTCAGTAAAAGTTGGTTCTCGCCAGTGCCAAACAATTTATTGACCCGCTCAAACAAATGATATTGTGGGCTATCATCCTTAAATAAGTCGGTAACATTAGAATTAAATACAATTCTATATTGCCCAAACCACATAAATATAGTGATTAACAGGATCGTAACTAGCGTGATAAGGGAATATTTATGTGCAATATATCCAATAGATTCAAGGCCGAATCTTTTTTTGTTCATAATCAGTGTCACAAATTGTTGCTTAATGTAACTTGTTTAACATACAAGTTAGAGAAGTTTTAGGCAAAATTAAGATTTTCAACAAAACTATTTGCGATATCATACTATTTAATAGCCATAAACATAAACCCATCACCGCTTATACAACAACGCGCTCATTGCAAAAAACAAAAGTCATTAACAATAAACGCGTTAAAAATAAGCATTAATAGGCTTTTGTTATAATTTAAGCCAGCTTCACCCACATTTCCTGATCGCGCTCATCAGTCCAAATTCTCGGGTGGTCAAGACCACCAGCTTCATCAAATGCACGGGTAATATCAAATGGCAAACAATGATCAAAAATTACCCAATGGCCAAATTTTGGGGTTAACGCAGTTTTGGTAATTTTGAATGTTTCGTTTAGGCTCTTACCTTGGGCAACACATTCCTGCACATTGCCATATAAAGTTTCCAGAAAATCTCTGGTATCTGCGATGGCTTTTCCAACATCTGCATCTCCAATTAGAGCCTCGCCGCGACCAGGCACAAGTGACTTAATATCAAACTCTTTAAACTGATCCAACGTTGTTGGCCAGTCGGTAAAATGCGCATCACCAGTATAAGGTGTTGCGCCATATTCGACCAGATCACCCGCAAACACCGCGCCACAATCTGGCACATAAGCCACAATGTCGCCCATTGTATGACCGCGGCCAATAAACCTTAATTGCACTTCGCGTTTACCAAGATAGATTGATAATTTTTTGTCAAATGTCGTGGTTGGCCATGTTAGGCCCGTAATTTCTTCATGCCCTTCAAACAGACGCGGGAAGCGGCCAAATTCACTATCCCAATCCTGCCGACCACGTTCAACAATCATAGATCTTGTCGCATCGGAGGTGATAATTTCAACCCCTTCGCCATAAGCGTTAGCACCAAGCACTCGAACCGCATGATAATGGGTTAGCACCACATATTTCACAGGCTTATTAGTCACCTTTTCAATTTCGGCAATTACTTTACGGGCAAGTTTTGGCGTTGCCTGAGCATCAATCACCATACAACAATCATCGCCAACTATAACCCCACTATTAGGGTCACCCTCAGCGGTGAAACCATAAACATTTTCGCCCAATGGTTTAAAAGTGATTTTTTTCTCGCCTAAATCGCCTGATGACGCAAAATTACCTGACATGACCGTCCCTTTA
>JADGDI010000053.1:0-1006 GCA_016744975.1 Hyphomicrobiales bacterium
ATGCTGGAGGCAGGAACCAGTTTACAAAAAATTGATGCCCTCTTTCCAAGGATGGATACAAAAAAGAAGCAACAGCCTGCAAAACTGAAATCAAAAAAGAAAAACAAAGAGCAACAAAGAAAGAGTAAGCAAGTACCTGAAAATGTTGATCTTGTTATATGGCCTGAAGCAGCTTTCCCGTTTAATATTCCCAGAGATACACCAAACTTCAAACGTACATTTGCGGATATGTTTGACAAGCTGCCGTGGATGTTCATGAGTGGTGTTTCAACTTACACCGAAGATGCTTACAGAAATCACAAATATTACAATTCTGCATTTTTGTTTGATAAAGATGCAAATGTAATTGCACGCTCTGACAAATCTCACCTTGTGCCATTTGGTGAATATGTTCCATTGCGTGATTTTCTTAATTTGAGCCAGATTGTTCCTGGTTCCGGTATGTTTTTCCCGGGACAAGTAGGTAGTGGTCTTGCTTATAACGATATTCGCTTTGGTGTACTAATCTGTTACGAAGGAATATTCCCCGAAATCTCATACAAGTACGCAAAAAGTGGCGTAGATTTTCTGGTCAATATTACCAATGATGCATGGTATGGTGTAAGCAGTGCAGCATATCAACACATGGCTTTTTATAGTTTTAGAGCAGCAGAAACAAGAAAAGCTCTGTTAAGATCTGCAAACACAGGATTTACGTCATTTATTGATAGCTCTGGGCGTAAGAAAATTAAGGGTAACATGGATATTGAGTTAACCGTTGATGTAATGGAAATTGCAGATAAAGTTGACCATATCGTATTGTTTTCTGGAGATGGTGACTTTAGGCGTTTGGTTGAATCTGTTCAACGTAAGGGTAAGGTGGTTTCCATTGTTTCTACGGTTAAGAGCCGGCCATCAATGGTTGCTGATGAATTGCGTCGTCAGGCCGATCAATTCATTGATCTAAATGATCTCAAACAGTTTATTGGCCGTAAAGATTCGCAAGGTAACATTAAGCCTAGTCAAG
>JADGDI010000053.1:1016-19101 GCA_016744975.1 Hyphomicrobiales bacterium
ATGGATCGCGAATAAACTAATCATATTTCGGAGCTTTTGGGTTGCATTTTGCAGCCCATTTATTTTGCGTAAAATATAACTTTCTTAGCCTTTTTCGCGCATTAAGCGAGCTTTATCTCTTGCCCAGTCGCGTTTTTTGGCGGTCTGGCGCTTGTCAGCATGGGTTTTACCTTTGGCAATGCCCAGCAATATCTTCACTTTGCCTTTTTCGTTAAAATAAAGCTTAAGTGGTACAATCGTTATGCCGTCTTGCTGTATCTTTGCATGTAATTTATCAATTTGCTTACGGTGCAATAATAATTTACGGGGGCGACGCGGCTTATGATTTTCGCGGTTGGCTTTTAAATATTCAGCAATATGGGCATTGAGTAAGAACAGCTCATTGCCTTCCATTGAGGCGTAGCTTTCGGCAATGTTAGAGCCGCCATGACGCAAGCTTTTGACTTCGGAGCCAAGCAACATAACGCCGGCTTCCAGAGTGTCCAATACTGCATAATTATGGCGTGCCTTGCGGTTTTCTGCGACGAGCGCAGCGCCAGTTATGAAGCCAGGACCTTTGTCTGTGTTTTTTTTTCGTTTAGCCATTTAATTGATTAAGCCAGCGAATATCATGGCTTCTTTTATTTTTTGTTTGGTTTCATCATTGGGTGGTAATATTGGCAAGCGGACTTCTTGCTCAACACGGCCCAGTAAATTAAGTGCATATTTTGCAGGGCCTGGGCTTGGGGCATAAAACATTGCCATATGCAGTGGCATTAGTTTCTCCTGAATATTGCGGGCGGTTTCAAAATCGTTCTTTTGTAATGCAAGCCATAGGTCAGCACATAATCTAGGTGCTACATTTGCAGTAACGCTAATACAGCCAACACCGCCTGAAGCAAAATGCCCAACCGCGCTCAAATCGTCACCAGTTAATTGAATATAGTCGTGGCCAACTTCTAAACGTTGTTGCGTTACGCGGCTAATATCACCTGTCGCGTCTTTTGTACCAACAATATTGGGTAATTCAAATAGGCGTTTCATGGTCGATGTTTCGCAATCTATGATGCTTCTACCTGGGATATTGTAAATATAGATCGGAATGTTAGCGCAATCATTCAATGCTTTATAATGGGCATATAAACCCTCTTGATCGGGCTTGTTATAATAAGGCGTTGCGACCAATACAGCGTTGGCGCCCGTTTTGGCGGCGTGTTGTACAAATTCAATGGAAGCTGCTGTGTTGTTGGAGCCAGCACCTGCCATTACAGGCACGCGGCCAGCAGAAATTTCAACAGTGAGATCAACGACATATTTATGTTCATCATGGGTTAAAGTTGGTGACTCGCCCGTTGTGCCAACAGGCACAAGGCCAGAGCTACCCTCGGTAATTTGCCATTCAATGAATTCGGCCAATGCCTTTTCATCGACTTTCCCGTCTTTCATTGGGGTTACCATTGCGGGAATTGAGCCTTTAAACATGTCTTTCTCCTAGTCAATTGCGCTGCGTTATGGGCGAGCAATTGTTATTTTTCCAACAAACTAGCGCTAACTGATGGTTACCGCAAGTCGTTTCAATTCAATTATTCAAATTAGCCATATAATATTTTTATTGGGTAAATCTTAGTAAATTATACCACTAATTCACAGTTTTTAAGAATTTATATTGAATAATTACTGAATATTGATTAAAAATAGAGCATTGTTTTGGTGTAGTGAGTTGTTGCTATTTTTTTAAGCAGAAGGTGGTTGGATGTTTCAGGTTGGTGATGTTACCTTTAAAAACTCTGCCTTTTTAGCGCCGATGTCAGGTGTGACCGATGTGCCTTTTAGGCGCTTGGCTCATGAAATGGGGGCGGGTATGGTGGTCTCTGAAATGCTGGCGTCAGAGGAGTTGGCTAAAGCCAATGCTGAAACATTACGAAAAGCTGAAGGTGCAAAATTTCTAAAGCCATTTGTGGTTCAGCTTGCAGGGCGTGATGAGAAATGGATGGCACAAGGTGCTAAAATTGCCGAAGATATGGGCGCTGATATCATTGACATTAATATGGGCTGCCCAGCTAGAAAAGTCATAAGTGGACTTTCTGGCTCAGCCTTAATGCGTGACCCAGACCATGCTTTGCGACTGATTGATGCGACCGTTACGGCAACTAACAAGCCTGTAACGCTTAAAATGCGTTTAGGCTGGGATTTTGATAGGTTAAATGCGCCTGAAATTGGCTTGCGTGCTGAGCAAGCTGGCGTGCAAATGTTGACCATTCATGGCCGAACACGCAACCAGTTTTATAAAGGCCAAGCGGATTGGGAAAAAATTTCAGATACTGCAAAAAAGGTGACGATTCCGATCGTTGCCAATGGTGACTTAAGTCGAGTTGAAGATTCGAATATGATGCTTCGGCTTGCTAACGCACAAGCTGTTATGATTGGTCGATCAGCTTATGGAATGCCGTGGTTTGTAGGTGAAGTTGGGCAATATTTGAAAGATGGTAAGCAACCAGAAGCTAAAAGTTTACAGTGGAAACTTGAAGTTGTTCTTCGGCATCTTGAACTGATGTTAGATCATTATGGCAACTTTATGGGTATGCGTATTTTTCGCAAACATATTGGCTGGTATTTAGAGCATTCAATTATCAATAAAGATGAGTTAAAACAATGGAGAATAGCAATTTTCTCACAAATGGAATCAGTTAAAATGGCTGAGCAAATTACAAATTTCTATAAGTCTCAAATGGTTAAACAATGTAATTATCCTATTGATAAGGTAGGAGTTTGAACAATGGCTATATTAAATGAAAACTTATTTCCCGCTATATTAAATTCGATCAATCACCCATTATTGATTGTTGCCGAAAATGGATTGGTGGTTTATGCGAATGCAGCATCGGAGGGCTTTTTTGAAATGAGCGCACCAATATTGCGTCGTCAAAAAATAGATGATATTGTGAATTTTGACAGCCCATTATTGGCGTTGATTGAACAGGTGTTCCAGAAAAACATCGCGGTCAATGAATATGAGATTCAGTTTGAAATTCCACGTTTACAAAAGGCCAAAATAGTCGATATTCAAGCCAACCCAATGGATGAAACAGGGGGGGAGATGATGGCTGGAAGCGGGCAAAAACTTATTAGCCTGATGTTTACTGAACGCAACATGGCCAACATGATTGAATCACATATTTTATCGCGTAATGCGACGAAATCGATTGCGAATATGGCAGATATTTTAGCCCATGAGATTAAAAACCCATTATCAGGCATTCGTGGTGCCGCACAATTACTAGGCGCAACGGCATCAAGTGATGATAAGTCACTCACGCAACTGATTTGTGATGAAACCGATAGGATTTGTAATTTAATTGACCAGATGGAGCAGTTTTCATATGGAAAAATTCCAGAGTTTGAAGATATAAATTTACATTTACTGATTGACCATGTGAAAAAACTGGCGGAAAATGGATTTGGTAAGCGTGTTACATTTATTGAAATATATGACCCAAGCTTACCGTTAATAAGCGGTAATAAAGATCAATTAATCCAGATTCTATTGAATTTGATAAAAAATGCGTGCGAAGCGTTAGAAAATGTACCAAACCCAACGATAACCATTACGACGGCTTATAAAGTTGGCTTAAAGATGAAGTTGCCCAATAGAGATAAGCTGCTTAGCCTACCGTTTCAGCTGACGATTGAAGATAACGGGCAGGGCATTAACTCTGAAGCTTTGCCGCATATTTATGATGCATTTATTAGTAATAAAATTGGTGGCAAAGGGCTTGGCTTGGCATTGGTTGCTAAATTGGTGACAGATCATAGTGCGGTGATTGATTATATTGGTGATAAATCTGGTGCAAAATTTAGAATATTATTTCCGCTGCTTGGCCAGCAAAAAGATTGAGTGACACATGATGGATGAGATTTTAATTGCAGATGATGATGCTGCCATTCGGATGGTTCTAACCCATGCGCTTAGTCGCGCGGGGTTTCGAGTTCGGGCGGCAAGCAATGCGGCAACGCTTTGGTCGTGGATTGAGCATGGTTTTGGTGATTTAGTCATTTCAGATGTTGGCATGCCTGATGAAAGTGGGTTTGATTTATTACCAAAAATTAAAAAACGACGACCGCAATTACCAGTTATTATCATGAGTGCGCAAAATACTGTATTGACCGCAATTACTGCTGCAGAAAAAGGTGCATTTGAATATTTGGCAAAACCATTTGACTTGAATGAATTGGTGGAAATTTCAAAGCGCGCAATCCAAAGTTCGCGGGCAGAAATTAGTAAAACATCAATTGATAAAAATGAGCAAGATGAGTTGCCATTAATTGGTCGTAGCCGCGCTATGCAAGATATTTATCGGATCATTGCACGCTTAACACAGATCGATTTAACGGCGATGATTACAGGTGAGTCTGGTACTGGTAAGGAATTGGTGGCGCGGGTTTTACATGATTTTGGAAAACGCAAAAATGGCCCATTTGTTGCGGTTAACATGGCGGCAATTCCAAAGGATCTGATCGAGTCGGAACTGTTTGGTTACGAGAAGGGCGCATTTACTGGTGCAGCGAGCCGGAATTCTGGTCGATTTGAGCAGGCCGAAGGTGGAACATTATTTTTGGATGAAATTGGCGACATGCCAATGTCAGCGCAAACCAGATTGCTAAGAGTGTTGCAAGAAGGCGAGTTCACAATGGTTGGTGGTGTTAGGCCAATAAAAACCAATATTCGCATTATCGCAGCAACCCATCGTGACTTAACGCAATTGATCAGGATAGGCAAGTTTCGTGAAGATTTATATTATCGACTAAATGTGGTTCCCATTAATCTACCACCGTTACGAAGTCGGCGTGATGATATTGTCGATCTAGTTGAGCATTTCTTGAAACAAGCAGAAACTCAGGGGCTTGGCAGAAAAGTTTTCACCCAAGGCGCCGTTAAAAAATTACAACAATTGGATTGGCCTGGTAATATTAGACAATTGGAAAATATGATCAACCGAATTGTTGCTCTTTACCCCCAAGATGAAGTGACTGAGGACATTGTAGAAGCTGAAATGGCCCATGAAATACCAAAGTCTAATGATGTGATTCAGAATGTCGCGAATTTAGATTTGTCGGTACGGTTTTGGTTGGAAAACTGTTTTGATAGTCAGGATATCCACGATAATGATGATTTATTTCGAAAGTTTATGGCAGAAATTGAACCGACATTATTGCGCTATACGCTAGAGCAAACCGCAGGCAATCAAATTAAAGCTTCAAAAATATTGGGTTTAAACCGAAATACATTGCGTAAAAAACTAAAAGAATATGATATAGAGATTGTAAAAGTTTCGATTTAATGGCGAATGATATGACAATAAAAAATGTAGCTTTAATTGTTGCTTCTGGGCGTGGTAGCCGCGCAGGGGGTGATGTTCCTAAGCAATATCAATGCATAGGTGGTAAGCCTGTATTGTGGCATTCTATCAATCATTTTATTAAGCATAAAAATATAGATGCAATATCGGTAGTGATTCATCCTGATGATGTTGAATTATACGAAAAATGCATTGTAGATTTTGATGATATAAAAATTCTTCCGTTTAGTTTTGGTGGGACGGAAAGACAATATTCTGTAACCCATGGGCTGAAATCTATGGCACATTTACACCCGCAAAATGTGTTAATTCATGATGGTGCGCGACCATTTATTAACACTAAACTGATTGATGATTTGATTTTAGCTTGTGAAGAATATTTAGGTGCAATTGCGGCAATGCCAGTGACCGATAGCATAAAACAAGTTAAGAATAGTGCCGATGCTTTTATTGATAAGTCAGTAGATCGAGCATTTTTATGGGCAGCTAAAACGCCACAAATGTTTGATTTTAATACCATATTACGTGCCCATGCTGATGTATCGCAATTGGGTGACAATTTATTATTTACCGATGATGCTGCAATTTTTGAGCATTTTGATATTGCGGTAAAATTGGTAAAATCTAGTTCAGATAATATAAAAATTACCCACCCTGAAGATTTTAAATGGGCAAATGCGAAATTAGCAATTGAGAATGGAACAACATGATTGAATTTAGAACAGGTTTTGGCTTTGATGTGCATGCATTTGAAGCAGGGGATAATGTTATATTATGCGGTATAAATGTTGCACATCATAAAAAGCTTAAAGGCCATAGTGATGCTGATGTTGGGTTACACGCTTTGACGGATGCTATTTTGGGCGCGATTGCCAATGGTGATATCGGCTCGCATTTTCCACCTTCTGATATGCAATGGAAGGGGGCAAAGTCCGATCAATTTTTAGCCCATGCGGTTAAATTGGTTGGTGAAAAAGGCGCTAAATTGGTTAATGTAGATGTAACTTTGGTATGTGAATACCCTAAAATTGGCCCCATACGCGATGAAATGCGCGTGTCTGTTGCAAGAATTATAGGGTTGGATATTGAACGTGTTGCGGTTAAGGCAACCACAAGTGAGCGGCTTGGTTTTACGGGGCGTGAAGAAGGCATCGCAGCTTATGCGACTGCTACCATTGCTATAAAATCCAGCTATTTAGATGATTTATAGAGGGTATCTGCACGGGTTATGAATGCATTGGTGATGTCATTCACGCCAACTTTAAATGCTGCTGCAAGTGCAAGGCGCAGCACTAGATTTTTCATTTCAATTTCAATCGAAAAGTTAGCCATACAACCATTTTCATGTTTTTCAAATTGCCATTGGTTGGATAGGTTCTTTAATGGGCCAGAGCTTAGGCTGACTAATATGCTGTTCTTTTTTTGATTTGCGACCACATTTGAGGTAAATTTTTCGGTGAAAGATGCGAATTTTACACCCATTTCGGCAGTAAAATGATCGATTTTATCGATTTTTTGATGGTTTTTAATGTCTAAATGGCTGCAATTGGGTAAAAACTGCGGATATTCTTCGATATTTATGACCATATTGTAGATTTTTTCGACTGAATATGGGAAAAATATCTGAGTTTTAAGCTTTGGCATTATAAATCCATAACTATTTTATAAAATAGAAAGTTAAATACCAAATTTGGCGAAGCGGTTTTTACGCAATTCCTCAAAATCATCACCTGCATGATGGCTAGATCTGGTCAGGGGACTAGATGAAACCATTAGAAAGCCTTTTACCTTGGCAATGCGTGCCAAGCTTTTAAACTCATCAGGTTCCATAAAGCGGATAATTGGATGATGTTTGCGGGTTGGTTGTAAATATTGACCTATGGTAATAAAGTCAATTTTTGCAGCGCGCATATCGTCCATCACTTGCAGAATTTCGGGGCGCTCTTCGCCTAAACCTACCATAATGCCCGACTTAGTGAACATGGTTGGGTCAATTTCCTTAACCATTTGTAACAGGCGAAGTGAGTGGAAATAACGAGCGCCAGGGCGTACTTTTAGATATTTAGAAGGTACTGTTTCTAAATTATGGTTAAACACGTCAGGTTTTGCGGCTACAACGGTTTCTATCGCGCCTTCTTTGCGTAAGAAATCGGGTGTTAAAATCTCGATAGTGGTATGAGGGCTGGCTTCACGAATTGCTTGAATGGTTTCAACAAAATGTTGTGCGCCACCATCATCTAGATCATCCCTATCAACAGAAGTGATAACAACATGGTTTAACCCTAGTTGCTTGACGCTTTGACCAACATTATATGGTTCCTTAATATCTAACGCATTTGGCATGCCTGTTGCAATATTGCAAAATGCGCATGCACGGGTGCAAATGCCACCCATAATCATCATGGTTGCGTGTTTTTTACTAAAGCATTCACCGATATTGGGGCAGGCGGCTTCTTCACAAACAGTGACTAACTTATTATCGCGCAATATTTTTGATGTATCTTTAAATTGGGCTGAACCTGGTGCTTTGACCCTTATCCAGGAGGGCTTTCGCAAAATTGGGCTATCGGTTTTTTTGGCTTTTTCTGGGTGGCGCATTTTTGCCCGATCGCTAGCGCCAGCTTTGATCGTTTCTGAACGGCTAAGCTCTGTTTGACTAGCGACACGTTTATCAAGTAATGTAACCATAATGAAACCCAATGTTAATTGCGTTGAGGCAATGTCCGTTGCATATTGTTGCAATTATATAACTTATATTATGTGAGTGGTAAATGATTAGTTTGGATTTGGAAGAATCTTTCTAAACTGGATTTTTGTATAAAGATTGACAAATAATTGCTGTTTTTTAACCATAATTTGGCCCAAATTTATATTTAAGCTTGATATAATTTACTTTACGGAGAAGTTTATGACAAAATTTAATGCTGTTGGTCTCGTTTTAACGGGTGCATTATTGGCATCTGGTATTGCGGCTTCTGGTTTTTTTATCAGCAAGACTATGTATAATTCACAAGTTGCGATAAATACAGCTGAAGCCAAGGGTCTTGCTGAGCGCCGTGTAACTTCTGACCGGGCAAACTGGGAAATTAGCTTTAATGTTAATGGCGGTCGCAATATGGTAATTGCGGATTTGTATAAACGATTTGAAGCTAACCAGAACATTATTGTTGATGAGTTGCTAAAAGCAGGTTTTAGCCGTGAAGAAATTACCATTGGCTCGGCAGATTATTATGGGCAAGTGTTTAGAAATGATGCACAAGAAGTGGTGGATCGTAGCTATACTTTATCTGGCTTAATTGGTGTTGAAACCAACAATGTACCATTGGTTGCAACGGCACGTGCTAAGATCGGCAAGCTCATTGCCAAGGGGATAAGCTTGGTTAATAAGGCTCCAACTTATCAATTTACAAAGTTGAATGAAATTAAGCCTGAAATGCTTAAAGAAGCTACAAAAAATGCGAGGATTGCTGCAACAACATTTGCAGAAAATGTCGGTGCAAAAGTTGGCGGTATTCGTTTTGCGAGACAAGGCGGCTTTAGCATTACCGATGCAGGTGCAGAATATGGTGACCGTTTTAAAATCGAAAAAGATGTTAGGGTGGTTACGACCATTAGTTTTTATATTGATAATTGAATTTAAAAGTAGATTTGGCTATATGGCTATTTGTTTTATATATAGAAAACAATAGTCTAGATTTTAATGTATATTTTTGTTAGAAGACAATAAAAAACTCAAACTGCTCTGGATTTACGTTTCAGATCGCATAAGGAATTGACTATGTCACAAAGTGTTGACGGCGTAAAAAATACGCCCTCTATTACGGTAACTGCTTTATACCATTTTACAAAATTACCTGATTACCAAGAGCTGCGCGCTCCTTTGCTAGAATTTATGACGCGCCATCATATTAAAGGCACATTGCTTTTAGCAGCCGAGGGCATAAACGGTACGGTGGCAGGAACTGCTGACGCGATTGTAGAATTACACGCTTATTTGCGGGCTGACAAGCGATTTGAAAAAATGGTAACTAAGGAGTCTCTTGATGTAAAAATGCCGTTTTACCGCACGAAAGTAAAGCTAAAAAAAGAAATTGTGACGATGGGTGTTGCGGATATTGACCCAAATGACATTGTTGGAACTTATGTGAAGCCTGAAGATTGGAATGCGTTAATCTCTGACCCTGACGTGATTGTAGTTGACACGAGAAATGATTATGAAGTTGGTATTGGCACGTTTAAAAATGCGCTTGACCCGAAAACTAAGACTTTTAGACAGTTTCCTGAATATGTAGATGGAAATTTGGGCAATGCTAAGGGAAAAAAAGTTGCTATGTTTTGCACAGGCGGTATAAGATGCGAAAAATCAACTGCATATCTTAAGCAACAAGGATTTGAAGATGTGTATCATCTTGAAGGTGGTATTTTAAAGTATCTTGAGAAGGTTGATGAAAAAGACAGCCTTTGGGAAGGTGAATGTTTTGTTTTCGACAGCCGTGTTGCGGTGAAACACAAGTTGGAAATTGGTCAATATGACCAGTGCTATGCTTGTAGAATGCCAATTACCGAGCAAGAAAAGGCTAGTGAGTATTATATAAAGGGCATTAGCTGCCCACATTGTTTTGATAAAAAAACTCGAGCTCAAACTGCACGTTATAGCCAACGTGAAAAGCAAATTGCACTTAGTGGAGCACAAGGCGAAGTGCATATTGGCGGCGATGTTGCACAAACGATCGCCAACAGACGAGAGCAGAAGTCGCTGCAAAAAGAATTGTCGCGTAAACAATAGTTTTACTGGTAAGTTAGCGGTTCATTTTATCCATAAAGCTATGCCATTTTATAATGAATGGCATAAACCACGGCTTACCGTTATAAAATGGCTTGGTTTGGAAGTTGAGACTGTGAAATTCAGTTTGGAAATTCTCTTCGCCCAAAATCTGCATGGATAGTTTTTTTGCAAGATATATTGTTCGTGTAACGCCTGAACCACAAAAGCCCATTGCGTAAAATAAACTATCCTGCTGGCCTATATGTGGGCCATGATCAAAAGTGTAGGCAACTTTACCATGCCATGCAAAGTCAATTTTTGTTTGTTGCATATCGGGGAAAATTTGGCACATTAAAATGTGTAAATTTTTGGCGTTATATTGGTCTCTGTCCCAAAGATCATCACCACGGGCGCCAAATAATATCCGTTTGCCATCTGGGCTTGGGCGGTAATATTGTACCAAACGATGATTACCGCCATGGATCCGATTTTTTGGGAATAGTTTTTTGATGGTTTTACTTGGTAGCTCTTGTGTCGCGATCATGGCGGATGTGAGTGGTAATATGCGTTTTGAGAAATAGGTTAAGCTTTTTGGTGCAAAATCTTTGCTATAACCGTTAGTGGCAATGACCGTTTGACCTGCTTTTATGCTACCTCTACTGGTTGTTATTTGGTGGCCTGATGATGTTTTAACAATTTCAGTAACGGGAGTTTGTTCGTAAATTTCACCACCAAGGTCAACAATTTTTTGTACCAAAGCGGCAATTAATTTATAGGGTTGAATCGAGCCATCTAAGTTATAGATCACACCGCCATGATAATGGCTGCTGCCAATTTCATCTTGAACATTTTCGGGAGCGACCATTGTGTATTTAAAACCGTCTAATTTGGTGAATTCTTCACATTTCCGTTCGACTTGCTCTAATTGCTTCTGGTTATGAACGCCATTAAAACGGCCGTTAAGACTCAGTTCGCAATCTATATTTTGTTCTTTTAAAAAGGTTGGGAAATACTGAATGGCATTGATGCCTTCTTGCAACACACCTAACGCTTTTTTCTCGCCGTGGGTGTTTATAAGGCCAGATAGGCCTAATTTATGTAAGCTTGGACCAATCATACCGCCATTTTTACCGCTTGCGCTTTGGCCTAGCTTCATTGCATCAAATATTACGACAGATTTTCCTGCTTCTAGTAAATGCAATGCGACAGTAAGGCCTGTGAAACCAGCTCCAACAATGCATATATCAGATTGCTTTGGTAGCTCTGATTGGTTGGTTTTTGGCATGGTAACGTTATGATGCCAAAAAGGGGTTTCTTGATAGGTGTCGGAAAAAATATTTTGCATGGTTGATAGCCATTTTATTGAATTAACCCTCAATTTATACCAATTAATTAAAAATGTAATTATAAGTTTGGCTATAACCTTACAATTATTTTGATGGGTGTTAATAATAATTAATGTGTATTATGATTTCACCTTTAGCATTTTCGGGTCATAAAGCGGGCAAAGATGGAGCTTGCATTTAACCCGTTTGCTGGCGACTTCTAACTCATAACTACCTGATGTTAAATAGTCTATATTTACGCCTTTGTTGTTGCGAATGTAGCCATAACCGATTGACTTGTTTACAGTATAGCCGAAGCCACCAGATGTTAGCCAACCTACTCGTTTGGCATTTCGGTAAATGGTTTCTCGGCCAAATAGCATAACTTTAGGGTCATCTATGGTGAAGCAGACCATTTGTTTTTTGACACCATTTTGTTTTTGGGATTCAATTGCGGTTCGGCCTTTGAAATCGATGTTTTGCTTGAGCTTAACCGCCCAAGTAAGGCCAGACTCCAATGGTGTATGATCGGCGCCAATGTCAGTGCCCCATGCACGGTAGGATTTTTCTAACCTTAAGCTCTCGATAGCACGGTAACCTGCATTGATTAGGCCAAAGGCTTTGCCCGCTTTATGGATGGCGTTATAAACATTTTGTGCCTGCTTAATTGGGATATGCAACTCCCAGCCAAGCTCGCCAACATAAGTGATGCGTAGTGCAAGTATATTACAACCAGCAATTTGAATATGTTTTGTGGTTGCAAACGGGAATGCTTGGTTTGAGATATCCTCATTTGTAATGGTTCTAAGGATTTTTCGGGCGTTTGGCCCCATGATTGATAATACGGCTTTGCTGGTGGTTATATCGGTTAGCTCACATTGCATATTTGCTGGGATATTTTGCTTTATCCAATCAAAATCATGGGTTGCGAAGCCTGTTCCTGTGGTGATGTAATATTCGGTTTTGGCAACTCTTGCTACTGTTAGGTCACACTCAATACCGCCGTTATCGTTAAGCATTTGGGTGTAAATTAGAGACCCTACAGGTTTGTTAACATCATTGGCGCAGATCCAACTGAGCGCGGCGGCAGCGTCCCTGCCTTTTAATGTGAATTTTGCAAAGGATGATTGATCAAATAATGCTGCAGTTTCGCGCGTCGCTTTATGTTCGCGGCCAACAGCAGCAAACCAATTTTGACGTTTAAAGCTGTAAACATCTTCAGGTGTTTCGCCTAATGTAGTATCTGCGAACCAATTTGGCCGCTCCCAACCGAGCTTTTCGCCAAAACATGCGCCATCGGTTTTTAAACTGTCATATAGTGGGGATTTTCGGCATGGGCGGGCTGACTTATGTTCTTCATAAGGCCATGCCATTGTATAATGTTTGCCATAGGCTTCTATGGTGCGGGTGCGCACCCAATCTGTATTTTGATGTGGGTAACCAAAGCGTTTAATATCGGCTGACCAGAGGTCAAACGGTGGTGCGCCATTTTTAACCCACTCGGCCAAGGCCATGCCAGCGCCGCCACCTGCTGCGATGCCAAAGGCGTTAAAGCCTGCACCAACAAAGTAGTTTTTTAGCTCAGGCGCTTCGCCTATGATAAAATTGCCATCAGGGGTGAAGGCTTCAGGGCCGTTGGTTAGGGTTTTAATACCGACGGTTTCTAATGCTGGTACTCTGCCTAATGCAAGCTTCATCAATGGTTCGAAATGGTCGTAATTTGAATCGAGTAATGAATAGTGAAAATCTTTTGGAATGCCGCTTTTTGCCCATGGTATTGGGTTTGGCTCATAACCACCCATGACCAATCCGCCAACCTCTTCCTTATAATAAGTGAGTCGGTCAGGGTCGCGTAAGGTTGGTAGGTTTTTTGGCAAGTTTTTAATTGGCTCGGTGACCATATATTGATGTTCCATAGCAACAAGCGGTACGTTGACGTTGAATTTTGCCGAAAAATCGCGTGTCCATTGTCCTGCGCAAACCACGACTTTTTCACATTCAATGCGGCCATGTTCGGTCAGTACAGCAACGATGCGGCCTTTATCGATTTCTAAATCTAAGGCTTTACAATCTTCAATTATTTTTGCGCCAGCCATGCGCGCACCTTTCGCCAATGCTTGTGTGATGTCTGATGGGTTGGCCTGGCCATCGGTTGGCATAAAGGCTGCGCCAACCAGATCGTCAATATTCATTAATGGCCATAAGCTTTGGGCTTCTTTTGGTGATAATAGGTCCATTTGTAAACCGAATGAATGGGCTGTAGTGGCTTGACGTTTTACCTCTGTCCAGCGCTGTTGAGTGCAGGCAAGGCGTAGGCCACCATTCATTTTCCAACCTGTGCCTAGACCTGTTTCGGTTTCTAGTTTATTATATAAATCTACCGAATAGCCCAATAGTTGTGTGATGTTGGCGTTAGAGCGAAGTTGCCCAACCAAGCCTGCTGCGTGAAATGTTGTACCAGAAGTGAGTTTTTTGCGTTCTAACAATAATGTCTCGACGCCCATTTTTGCTAGGTGATAGGCAGTTGAGCAACCAATGATGCCGCCGCCAATGATGATTGTTTTTGCAGATTTGGGGAAATCTCTCATAAAACGCCTTAAGTTTGCAGGAAGTTATTATATGCTAGCTCAAAACGCGCCAAATTATTGGCTGTATAAGTGGCATAGTCAAAATTTATAGTTGGGTTTATTTGTGACACCATGCTCCACATGGTTTCGCGTAATAATGAGGCGCATTTCATAGCGCTATAGCGTTTGATGAGTGCGTTGGTGGCAGGTTTTTCAAAATAATTTTCAAGCAACCATATTTCTTGTTGCTGTGATAAATCATTGTTGGATGCGAGACCGCCTAAGTCAAATAATGGAGAGTTAAAACCTGCATAATCCCAATCAATAAGCCATAGTCTTTCACCATCATC
Source organism: Hyphomicrobiales bacterium (assembly GCA_016744975.1). GTDB lineage: Bacteria > Pseudomonadota > Alphaproteobacteria > Rhizobiales > OSC116 > OCS116. The sequence goes on from JADGDI010000053.1 coordinate 15,360, forward strand.
TAAAATATTGGCTGCCAATAAATCATTGTGGCAAAATACAATGTCAAAGGGGGCTGATTTTGCTTCTAAAAGCTTAGATGTCTCTATCATCTGATTAATTTGAAATTTACTTTTGGGATTGTGACTGATTAACCTTGCGGCATAATCTCTAATGACATGAAAAACCCAAAAGGCTAAAGCTGGCCCCCTAAATTGTTCACTGACCTGATGGTGGCAGGCTTTAATAAGCGGTAAAATGCGCTTCAAATTATCTGGCGTGCATATGTCTTTTGGGGTGAAGGTTTTACTCTCAATATATTCCATGATTGTAAGATTTGGGTTTGCGTGGATTACTTTTGGTGATAGGCCCGCCAAATACGCGGCTTTGGAGGCTGCTAAGACGTTGAAGCTTAAAATATGATGTTCGGGTATGTTATTGCTTAATTTTAGTACAAATTTTTTTGCACCATCATTTATAATGAAATTTTGATTGGTGATGCCGCCATCTAGCGAGGTGAGGGATATATTGCCTTCCCATAGATTGAGCTTGTTTAATTCTGTGATAATTTTTTGTTCAATCATACTTGTCCTTTTAGGCGCGGTAGGTTGTTGGTTGCTAATCTTACCGTCATTATTTTATGAATGATTGTCATGTTGGTTTTTTCTAACGAATAAATTCTATAGTTTATCGTATATTTCTCTTGAAGTTTGTGCAATAAAACCATAAATGTCAATAAAAACCACGACATAATTACCTTATTGCGTCGGTTCATTGTTTTGTGAGGGGTTGTGAGATGTTGAGAATAATTGAAAAAGGTGTGAAGGGAAAGTTAAATGAAAAATACAGCCCTGCAATCTAACCAGCGTGAACAAGAGATTTTGCGTGAATTGCGCCTTGCTGGTGGGAATTGTCGTATTGCCTATTTGGCTGAATGCCTTGCTGTTTCGGATGAAACCATTAGGCGGAATATCAAGACATTGCAAAGCAAGTCGCTGGTCAAGAAAGTTCATGGTGGGGTTTATTTAACGGAAGACCTAACCATAACTGAACCGCCCTTTCAATCTCGAATGGCTAAAAATTCTGGTATCAAAAAGCTACTTGCTATTGGCGTTGCTAAAATGATTAAGGACGGGGATTCGTTGTTTTTGGATATTGGATCTACCACCGCTTATATTGCTGAGGCACTTCGCAACCATCATAACCTTTATATTGTCACCAATAGTGTTATGGTTAGTAGTATTTTGGCGACCATTAATAATAATAGAGTGTTTTTAGCGGGTGGGGAGTTGCGTTCACATGATGGAGGGGCATTTGGTTATGAGGCAATACGGTTTATAAAGCGTTTTAACGTGCAATATGCCATTTTATCCATTGGTGCAATTAACGCTGAGAATGGTTTTATGTTGCATGATATTCAAGAAGCAGATTTATCTAAGGAAGCGGCTGCTACTGCCCAGACAATAATTGCTGTTGCAGATCATGAAAAATTTGGCCGCTTGGCACCAATTGCATTTGAAGACGCAAATCTGTTTGATGTTTTGGTAACTGATAAGCAACCTAGCGCCGATATCTGTAAAATGCTGAATGACAATGAGGTTGATATTGTGATTCCAGGTCGATAAAAGCTTACAATAATAACCCTACAATATTAATGTCTACGCCTTAAAACTATTGTCTATGCCATAGAATTTAAGCTTTATATGGGCCTGTTGATGCGCCGACGGTAAGTTCAGCCTCCCATAATTCATGTTTTGGTTGATGTTGGGGATCGTTAATCATATCGAGCAACATGGTGGCGCATCTTTTTCCGGCATCACGAACGGATGATCTGGTTGCAGTGAATACTGGCACATCATTGCCCATTTTTAAAAATGATAATTGGTCGTCATGAATGATGATCGAAATATCCGTCCCAACTTCTAGACCAAGCTGTGATAGAGCGCGCTTAACGCCAAGTGCAGGAATGATGGATGATACTAAAAATGCTGAGGGAGGGGTGTCTAATTTCATCATTTCTATAGTGGATTTATAGCCAAATGATTCCATCATATGGTCTGATCGCATGATTTCTGGTGCAATAGATATTGACTTTGCTTTTAGTGCCGCTTCATAGCCGCTGCGCCTTCTGGCTGCAAAATCCATGCTTTCTGGGCCGTTAATTAATGCTATACGCCGATGGCCAAGATCAAGTAAAAACTCTGTTGCTCTTTTAAAAGCGCTTCGATTATTAACGTCAAACCATGAATAATCTGACTGGGTATCTTGTGCGCGGCCGTGCACAATGAACGGTAGGCCAATATCTTGCAGCAGTTCAATTCTGCTATCTGGCACTCTTGGCCCGTGAATGATAACGCCATCGACGGAGCGTTTTGATGCCATTTCGCGATATGCAGCCTCTTCGTTATCATCTGTCACCACAGTCAATGCCATATGATATCCAAATTCTGAATAAATTTCACCAGCTCCAGCGATAAAATCACCAAAAATTGGGTTGACGATCTCTTCGCTACTCATGGGCATGACGTGGCCGATTGCCATTGCTTGCCCCGTTGCTAGGCTTTTTGCTAAAGTGTTTGGATGGTAATTATATTGCTTGGCAGCTTCCAATACACGTTTGCGGGTTTTTTCTTTAACTTCTGGATATCCGTTTAGTGCTCTACTCACTGTTGTTTGAGACAAGTTCAATAATTCGGATAGTTTTTTTAGGTTCATTTTTATATATCTAACCGTCAAAGCGTCTATAAATTTCTTGGTTAATTCTTATATTGGGATTTTTGTTTAGTCAAAGGAATAATATATTACGTTGACTTTGAGATGTGTTTGGTTATGATTGCATTTAACCAAAGCGCTTTGGAAAATTTAATAAAAAATCTCAATAGTGCTTTTGGCTGATTGATTTATATTCAAATTTCTCTGGCTCATAGCTTCTGAAGCTAATTGAGCAAACATCTTGGGAGGATGTTTACATGAAACTTTCACTTTATCTTGGCGTAGCTGCGCTCGCTTTAACTGCTAATGTGGCTTATGCTGATGGCCACCTTATGTTTAAACCTGGCGAAGACGCTAAGTTTAACTGGAGCAGTTATGATGCGCTTAAAAAAATTGATCTAAAAGGCGAGAGCATAACGGTATTTGGCCCTTGGCTTGGTGCTGAGAAGAAAATAATTGAAAGTGTTATTGAATATTTTGAAGCGGCTACTGGCGCTGACGTTAAATATTCTGGTTCTGACAGTTTTGAACAACAAATTGTTATTGATACCGAAGCGGGTGCCGCACCTAATGTTTCTATTTTTCCTTCGCCTGGATTGGCAACGGATTTGGCCGCAAAAGGCCACTTAACGCCATTAAATGCGGGGACTGCTGATTGGGTGCGTGAGAATTATGCTGCTGGGCAGTCTTGGGTTGATTTAGGCACTTATAAAGGTAAAGACGGTAAAGATGATCTTTACGGGTTTTTCTATAAGGTAGATGTTAAGTCGCTGGTTTGGTATTCGCCTGAGAATTTTGAGGATGCGGGTTATGAAATTCCTCAGAGCATGGAAGAATTAAAAGTTCTAAGTGATAAAATTGTTGCTGATGGTGGTACACCTTGGTGTCTTGGGCTTGGATCAGGCGGGGCAACTGGTTGGGTTGCAACTGACTGGGTTGAAGATCTGCTGCTCCGCACGCAAACTCCTGATATTTATGACGGCTGGGTGAGCAACGAAATTCCGTTTAACGACCCGCGCATTGTGGCAGCGATTGACGAATTCGGCATATTTG
>JADGDI010000054.1:0-8300 GCA_016744975.1 Hyphomicrobiales bacterium
CACTTATATTGACGAAGTACACAGCGTTGGCATGTATGGTGCACGCGGCGGCGGTATTTCTGAACGCGAGGGGTTGCAAGATAGGCTGGATATTATCCAAGGTACCTTGGCTAAAGCATTTGGCCTGATGGGCGGATATATAACGGGTAATAAAGATATCATAGATGCAATAAGATGTTATGCTCCTGGTTTCATTTTTACTACATCATTGCCGCCAGTAATTGTTGCTGGTGCAATTGCATCTGTAAAACATCTAAAACAAAGCAATCTTGAACGCAGCCAGCAGCGACAAAAAGTTTCAAAATTAAAGGGGTTGTTGGCTAAAATTTATTTGCCAGTTATAGAAAATGACACACATATTACATCCATTCTAATTGGCGACCCTATAAAATGTAAAGCGCTGACTGATAAATTGTTGGCAGATTATCAAATATATGTTCAACCAATTAACTATCCAACAGTAGCGCGCGGTACTGAGCGTATAAGGCTAACAGCAGGACCAACACATGATGATGAAGATATTGATGCTTTGGTAAATGCATTGGATGAACTATGGCGGTATTTTGAACTTAAAAGATTAGGAAATGATTATTGTACCTAGATGATAAACTGTTTTATAATTCAGTGATTCTAAAGAATAAGGTACCCGCAATGACAGAAGTCTATTTTGAACATCATCAAATTGGTCAATATTTTAAGACTGTGGCTATCTGTAGTAACACTGGGGTCGAGGTATCGGTTTCAGGTCCGATTAATACACCGCAATCGCGGCGGCAAGACTTAGCATATAAGAAATTAATTTATGTGCTAAACAAAGGCAGTAAAAAATAGCCCCATATTTGTCTAGCCTACTACGGTTATTGCAGCCATTTGAACCATATATTTTTCATCATTATTTTTACGGCGTTCTTCGCCCTTATATTTTTGGGTCATACGGCGGCGGCAGGGGCCAAAATAACTTGGTGTGTTTACAAATGGCCTCGGGTTTTCAATTACATTAACGATTCGCTTGAGCATTTGCTCAGATGATACTGGCTTGGCTAAAAACTCGTTAGCGCCTGAGTTTCGCGCTGCAATAATTTTATCTGCTTCTAAATGTGCAGAAACTACAATAATCGGAATGAATGCAAACTCATTATTTGGGTTTCGAATTAGATTCAAAAATTCAATACCATCAAAAATTGGCATTTGCATGTCGAGTATAACAATGTCAGGGTTAAAATGTGTCATGGCTTCAAAGCCAGATGCACCATCCTCTGCCTCAAATACATTACGCACACCAATGCCGTGTAAAATAGATCGTAGAATCCGGCGCATATAAGTATTGTCATCAATGACAAGAAAGCTAAGTTTGTCTAAATCATAATTTGTATGCATATTACCCCTTCTCGCCTATGATAGAATCATTTCTTAAGCTTATAATTTTTAATTTATTTATCCAATAGTTTTTTTATATTAACGATTGGAGTGCGACCACGGTTGAAAACTCTACATTCTTCTATTTATCTTTTGGCATTTGAAAAAATGTGTGTATCCTGCAATTCCATGGCGCGATTTATTTTTATTACAGGCGGTGTGGTTTCCTCACTTGGAAAAGGGCTGGCTTCAGCGGCTCTTGGTGCACTGCTTCAATCACGTGGTTTTTCTGTGAAATTCCGCAAACTTGACCCTTATTTGAATGTTGATCCAGGTACTATGTCACCTTATCAACATGGCGAAGTTTATGTTACTGATGATGGTGCAGAGACAGATCTTGATCTTGGCCATTATGAGCGCTTTACGGGCGTTGACCTTACCCAGAAAGCTAATATCACCGCTGGTCGTATCTATCAGCAGGTGCTCGCAAAAGAGCGGCGTGGTGCGTATAATGGCGGTACGGTGCAGGTTATACCCCATGTGACTGACGCAATAAAAGACTTCACACTAGACAATGTCGAGGATGTGGATTTCATCCTTTGTGAAATTGGCGGTACGGTTGGCGATATTGAAGGTTTGCCATTTTTTGAAGCCATAAGGCAACTAGGGCACGACCTAGAGCGCAATCAAGCCATCTTCATTCACTTGACATTGCTGCCATATATTCCAACGGCTGGTGAGCTTAAAACCAAACCAACCCAGCATAGTGTTAAAGAATTACGCTCAATTGGTATTCAGCCAGATATCTTGCTATGTCGTTCAGACCGAGAAATACCAGCCAATGAAATGCGTAAAATTGCACTATTCTGTAATGTCCGAGAAGATAGTGTCATTCAAGCTTTAGATGTAAATAGCATATATGAAGTGCCACTATCTTATCATGCCGAAGGGCTAGACGAGGCGGTGTTAAGGGCGTTTGATATTAAAGACGCACCTGAGCCAAACTTAAGTCGTTGGCAAGAAATTTCTGAAATTGTAGCAAATCCTGATGGCCATGTGAATATTACCATTGTTGGTAAATATGTTGAGCTTGAGGATGCCTATAAGTCACTCAAAGAAGCCTTAATGCATGGCGGTATTTCAAATCAAATCAAAGTAAATTTGAATTGGATCAACAGCGTTGATGTGAATCGTGAAAATGTTGATGAGCTATTAAGTCAAACCCATGCGGTTTTAGTACCAGGTGGTTTTGGTGAGCGCGGTAGCGAAGGCAAAATCGAAGCTGTGCGCTACGCACGGCTTAACAAAGTGCCATTTTTTGGCATTTGTTTGGGTATGCAATTGGCAGTTGTTGAGGCTGCTAGAAACTTGGCGGAGCTAGATGGCGCAGGCAGTAGTGAATTTGGTGACCCTAAACATAAACTAATCGGTTTAATGACCGAATGGACAAAAGATAATGAGAAGGTCGAACGCAAAATAGAAAGTGATTTAGGCGGTACGCTTAGGCTGGGTGCATATAATTGTATATTTGATAAAGACAGTAAAATTGCAGGAATATACGGCGACACGACTATTTCAGAACGCCACCGTCATAGATATGAAGTGAATATCAATTATAAACAGCAGTTAGAGGATGTTGGTTTATGTTTTTCAGGCTTATCACCTGATGGACTTTTACCAGAAACGATTGAATATAAAGATCATCCTTGGTTTATTGGCGTGCAATATCATCCAGAGCTAAAGTCTCAGATATTCAAACCACATCCACTATTTGTTTCATTTGTCGCTGCAGCAGTAGATCAAAGCAGGCTGGTATGATTGCTCGAGATAATGAATATATATTATCACTAATTGATCAGTATCAGAATAAATTTAAAGCGAATGAGGCCACGGTCTCATCGGTTTTAATTAAACAATTAAATTCTGATCAAGATGTTTTTGATAGAAAAAACTCTGTAGGGCATATTACCGCAAGTGGTTTGGTGATCGATCCTGAAGCTGATAAAATTTTATTGATTAACCATAAGTTTCTTAAAATGTGGCTACAACCTGGCGGTCATGTTGAAGCTAGGGGTGAAATCTATAAAGAAGCCATGCGCGAAGTTGCTGAAGAAACCGCACTAAAAAACTTTGAATTGCATGAATGGCATCGTGGTTTGTCTAGTCTAGATGTGCCTTTTTCAATTGATACTCATGAAATTCCAGAGTCAGTAAAAAAAGCAGAGCCCAAACATTTACATCACGATTTTACATATGTTTTTGTAGGTTCATCAAAGCAGTCACTTACCAATCAAGTGGAAGAAGTCAGCGCTGCAAAATGGTTCAAAACATCCGAGGTTGCTGGGCTTAAAACAGACATACAAAAATTTATTCTAAGATTGTCAAAACATATCAATTAATTTTTGTGCAAAGTTTTTTGGCAAGCTCATCTTTTGTTGACAATAGGCTTTATTGGCATATATATCTGGTATGCAGATTTTCACATCACGTTTTCGTGATTATCGTGCTTGTTAAGGCCTCATGGCGGAGTGGTGACGCAGCGGATTGCAAATCCGTTCACCCCGGTTCGATTCCGGGTGAGGCCTCCAAATTTCAAGAATTGTATATCTCCAACATTTTGATTCAATTACTGTAATGGTAACTATTTTTGTAAGTCTCTAAATCTATACTAAATATTTGATTTTCAATTAGGTTTTTGTATAAATAGTAATAAATAAATTGACTATTTACTTGCGCGGTAACTTACCATAATTTTAAAAGAAGTTAGTGGTTAAAGGGGAGGTTTATGTCAGTGACATCACACTCAGCAGATATTTATGATTATATCATTATAGGCGCTGGCACGGCAGGTTGCGTATTAGCCAATCGCTTGTCTGCTAACCCTAAGAATAAAGTATTACTAATAGAAGCTGGCGGTAAAGACAATTACCATTGGATTCACATCCCCATTGGTTATTTATACTGTATGGGCAACCCAAAGACCGATTGGATGATGAAAACAGCACCAGAGGTCGGTTTGAACGGTCGGTCACTGGCATATCCAAGAGGTAAAACATTAGGGGGCTGCACATCCATAAATGGTATGATTTACATGCGCGGTCAGGCGGAAGATTATAATGTTTGGCAACAATTGGGCAATACTGGTTGGGGATGGGATGAGGTTTTACCATATTTCAAACGTTCTGAAGACCATTTTGACGGTGAAAGTGCGCACCATTCATCTGGTGGAGAATGGAAAGTTGCACAGCAACGGATCAGTTGGCCAATTTTAGAGGCCTTTAGAGATGCAGCAGAAGAATATGGTATCCCCAAAACCAATGACTTTAACCAAGGTAATAATGAAGGTTCAGGATTTTTTGAAGTAAACCAAAAAAATGGTGTTAGATGGAGCACAGCAAAAGCATTTCTACGCCCCGCTAAGCTGCGTAAAAATTTAAACATCATTACTCATGCTATGACAAAAAATATTATTTTGAATGGAAAAAAAGCCGTTGGGGTTTGTTATATCAAAAATGGTAAAACAATTAATGTGATGGCAAGCTCTGAAATATTACTGGCTGCAGGTTCAATTAATTCACCAAAGATATTGGAGCATTCAGGTATCGGGCGTGGGGATGTTTTGTCATCTTATGGCATTAAAATAAACCATGAAAGCCAAGGTGTTGGCGAAAATTTGCAAGATCATTTGCAAATTAGAACAATCTATAAAGTCGATAATGTTGAGACCTTAAACCAAAAGGCCAATAGTCTGTTAGGCAAGGCGAAAATGGGCATGGAATATTTACTTAACCGCAGTGGGCCGCTTTCTATGGCGCCAAGCCAATTGGGCATATTCACCAAAAGCGCTGCCCATTTAGCCACGCCAGATTTAGAATATCATGTCCAGCCACTTAGTACCGATAAACTGGGCGAGCCCCTACATAATTTCCCCGCAATTACTGTTTCTGTGTGCAATTTACGGCCTGAAAGTACGGGCACATGCCACATTGTTGGGCAGGATATTGATTTGCAGCCAGAGATAAAATTAAATTATTTAAATACAGAAAATGACAAAATGGTAGCCGTTAAATCTGTAATGCAAGCACGCGAAATTGTTAAGGCTAAAACACTTCAAAAGTATAATCCAAGAGAAATATTACCTGGTTATAACATCCATAGCGAGGCTGACATATTAAACGCTATAGGCAATATTTCAACTACAATTTTCCATCCCGTTGGTACTTGCAAAATGGGTAATGATAAAATGGCGGTTGTTGATGATAAATTACGAGTGCACGGCATTGTTGGCTTGCGGGTTGTAGATGCATCCATCATGCCAAAAATCATTTCGGGCAATACCGCATCACCAGTCATTATGATTGCCGAAAAAGCCGCAGATATGATATTAGCAGAGGCCAAAGAAAGAAATGAAACAAAATTTCTCAGTTATATTTGACTTGGATGGCACATTAATTCATTCAACACAAACCATTCGTACCAATGTAAATAAAGTGATGATGGCGTATGATTGTGAGCCGCTGAGCTTAAATATTATCAATAGCTTTGTTGGTAATGGCCCTAGGGTATTGATCAGTAAAGTTGTTAAATATCATCAATCTAGAGGTGAAATAATTACTGATAATGTTGATGATTTAACCGAAATATTTTCTCATCACTATAATCAAAATCCATATGATGATACCGTTATTTATGACGGCGCAATCGAATTGTTGCAAAAATTAAAATCCTCCAATATCCCAATGGTAATCTGTACTAATAAAGTGACTGATACCACCCTGCTATTATTACAATATTTTAAATTAGCAGAATATTTTGAATTTATAATCGGTGGTGATCAGGTTTCAGAACGCAAACCAAACCCAGAAGGTTTAATACGGTGTGTTGCTAAGTTACCAACTGATTGTCATTTATTCGTTGGTGATAGTGAGGTAGATGCAAAAACAGCAGAGAATGCCAAGTTACCTTTTTTCTTATACCAAGGCGGTTATTTAAACGCCCCGCTTTCAGAAATTAAATATACCAAAAAGTTTAGTGATTTTGAAAAATTATATCAATTACTTGTCGAACATTGAAATATTTCCAAGACAATTTTGCTATTTCACTTTTCACTATTTAGCAGTTGCGATAAACCCAGATACTCATTGCAACAAATATAGCGGCGACAAGAGTCATAAGATACTGCCCATCGGAATACATAAAAAAACCAATAATGGTAAAAACACCTGCTAATACCGAACCAATAGGTCGGTATATTGATTGCCATTCGGTTTCTGGCTGATGTTGCATATGTATACGTTTCTGCATTCTAGAGTTGAACATATTCACAAGGAATTTATAGGCCAACATAAATATAATGAATAGCAAAATTGCAAAAATGAGAATTCGAAACATATCAGCCTCCTTAAACTAAAGCATCGCCATAAATATAATATGGGTGTTTGTGGCGTAAAAACAAGAGATTAATCATCGTCTTTATTAGATTTTTTATATTTTACGATCATATTTTTATAGGCTATCATTAACATAATAGCAAAAAGCGCTATAATAGACCAAAGGCTCATATTAGAGAATTGGTTGCTATATATCTTTACAATTGATCGATTAAATCCTGTTTGAAAGGCTGTTATAAGCGGGAATATCACCAAAATCCCAAATAATACGATTGCCGTAATTTTTAAAAACTCATTTAAGAATATCGCGCGTTTACTCATTTCACCACCTGTAATTATGATCACCTATACTGATACAAATTTATTATACTTCAAGCAACTTGAAATATAATAAAATGGCACTAGATAAAGACTATATCATTATTTTGTATATACTGACTAACGGAGACAAAAATGTTTAATGAAGCTAATATTTGGGATCGATTCTCCAAGGGCTATGCAAAAAGTTCAATCAGTGATGAGGAGAGCTACCGTAAAAAGCTAGAAATATCTCGCCGTTATTTTCGCCCTGAAATAAATATTCTAGAATTTGGCTGCGGAACAGGAGGCACAGCAATTAGCCACGCACCCTTTGTAAAACATGTTTATGCGATTGATATATCAAGTAATATGATTTCATATTGCAATGAAAATTTGGCTAAGAATGATGTTAATAATGTCAGCTTCAGCCAATCAACAATTGATGAATATCAACCATTAGAAGGCGGATTCGGAGCTGTGCTTGGCCTTAGTATTCTACACTTATTGCCGCATCGCCAGAAGTCAATTAACAAGGTTTATACCATGCTTAAACCTGGTGGATATTTTATTTCTAGTACCATCTGCCTTGGCGAAAGTATGAAGTTTATGAGATATATAGCGCCAATTGGCCGCTTCATTGGCCTTTTGCCAACCTTAAAGGTCTTTACCAGTCAAGAATTGACTCAAGAGCTAACTGATGCAGGATTTGAGATTGATTATAAATGGCAACCAACTCCAAAAAGTGCAGTTTTTATTGTCGCAAAAAAACCAGATAATGAAGTTTTGTAATATATCTGGAAGGTGGGCGCACTATGCGCCCAGTTGAAATATATTAAACCAAATTGGCTTCGGTCACCAACTCTATGTCAGAACGGCTAACACCATCTGCCATTTCAATAATTTTCAAACCGCCTTCAACCACATCAAATACGCCATAATTGGTTATAATGCGGTCAACTACAGCTTGTCCTGTCAACGGCAATGTGCATTTTTTAAGCAGTTTTGAATCACCTTTTTTATTAGCATGATCCATAATCACCACCACGCGCTTCACACCAGCGACCAAATCCATCGCGCCGCCCATGCCTTTAACCAATTTACCGGGTATCATCCAGTTGGCCAAATCACCATTTTGTGCAACTTCCATTGCACCTAATATTGCCATATTAATTTTACCACCGCGTATCATAGCAAAGCTTTCACTTGAGTCAAAAAATGCCGTTCGATCCAGCTCAGTGATGGTTTGTTTGCCGG
>JADGDI010000054.1:8310-19057 GCA_016744975.1 Hyphomicrobiales bacterium
TAATCAGGTCAGCATCTATGGTTTCCTCGGTTGGGAATGGCCCCATACCAAGCATGCCATTCTCACTTTGCAACGTTACATCAACGCCTTCTGGTATGTAATTAGATACCAAAGTCGGAATCCCAATGCCTAAATTAACATACCAGCCGTCTTTTAATTCTTGCGCGGCACGTTCTGCCATTTGATTTCTATCCCATGTCATAATTTTGCTCCTTATGCGCTTTTTTGGCTAGTGGTGGTTTCTTGATAAACCGTACGTTGTTCAATGCGCTTTTCATGCTCGCCTCTAATAAGGCGGTTTACATAAATACTTGGCGTATGAATAAGATCTGGGTCAAGCGTGCCAGTTTCAACAATTTCTTCGACTTCGGCAATGCAAACCTTACCACATGTTGCTACCACAGGGTTGAAATTACGGGCAGTTTTACGATAAATTAGATTGCCAACTTTATCAGCCTTCCAAGCTTTGACTAAAGATAAGTCAGCCACAATACCTGTTTCCAAAATATAGGTGTCACCATCAAAATCTTTATGCTCTTTGCCCTCTGCAATCACGGTTCCAACACCAGTTTTGGTGTAAAACCCTGGTATACCAGCACCCCCAGCTCGCATGCGTTCTGCCAACGTGCCTTGCGGGTTAAATTCAAGTTCAAGCTCGCCAGATAAATATTGACGCATGAATTCTGCATTTTCACCAACATATGATGATACCATCTTTTTAATCTGGCGGGTTGCTAGTAATTCACCCAGACCAAAATCATCTACACCTGCATTGTTAGAAACCACGGTTAAATCTTTAACTTTGGTGCGCTTAATGGCAGTAATTAAATTCTCAGGTATACCACAAAGGCCAAAACCGCCAACGGCAATGGTCATGCCATCAAATAATGCGCCCGCCAATGCATCGTCAGCATTGTTAAATATTTTATCCATTTTATCCGCCTCCTATATCATTTTAACGGCAACAGCCACGGCTTCGCCGCCACCAATGCATAAAGATGCTATGCCTGTTGATTTGCGGCGGGTTTTAAGCGCGTTGATCAGCGTTACCAATATCCGCGCACCAGAGGCGCCAATTGGGTGGCCTATTGCAACGGCGCCACCATTAACGTTGACTTTTTCAACATCCAAATCCATATCGGCAATAGCTGCCATCGTCACACATGCAAAAGCTTCGTTTATTTCAAACAGATCGACATCTGAAACTTCCCAGCCGATATTTGTAATCAGTGTTTTCATTGCTGTTACTGGCGCTGTCGTAAACCATTCTGGTTCATGGGCAAAATTTTGAGTACCAACAATTTCACAAATTGCGGTTAAGCCTTTGGCTTTAGCGGTCGATGCGCGCATCATAACCAGTGCTGCTGCACCGTCATTAATAGAGCTTGAGGTCGCAGCGGTTACGGTACCGCCCTTACGAAATGCAGCGCGAAGTGAAGGGATCTTTTCAGGTCGAGCATTTAATGGGCCTTCATCTTTATCAACAATCACGTCACCACGTCTTGTTTTAACCGTATAGGCAATAATCTCATCATCAAATGCGCCGCTTTCTTGGGCAGCCGTAGCGCGTTTTAGCGAACGAATGGCAAATTCATCTTGGTCTTTACGACTAAAGCCATATTCATCAACTGTTGCTTCAGCAAATACACCCATAGACTGGCCATCATAGGCATTTTCTAAGCCATCATAAGCCATATGATCTAAAATTTGACCATGACCATAGCGAATGCCACTGCGCCCTGTTGGAAGTAAATGTGGTGCATTGGTCATGCTTTCCATACCACCAGCAATCACAATATCATCGGTACGAACGTGTAGGCCGTCAAAACCTAACATAACCGCTTTAAGGCCAGAGCCACATACTTTACTAACTGTAGTACAAGGCACAGATTTTGGCAAACCAGCGCCTAAGGCTGCTTGACGGGCAGGGGCTTGTTTAAGACCCGCGGATAAAACATTGCCCATATAAACTTCGGAAATATCTGCCGCATTTACATTACCACGTTCTAGAGCAGAACGAATAACAGCGGAGCCAAGTTCTGTTGCAGGAACGCTATTAAAACCGCCTTGAAAACCACCTAAAGCTGTACGCGCGTAGCTGACTATTACAATTGGATCATTTTTTATATCAGACATATTGCCCTCCATTTATTAATATTATGGGTAAATTATAGGTGTTGACTGACTTAGTGCATAGTAGTATTTATACTATATGCAGTTTTATTTAAATGACCTACCTGTACCTTTAGTTTATGCCACACATCGGATTATACGTGATTGCAATTTGCAATTTGTGGAACTTTTTGGTTATGAACACGAAGAATTGATAGGTGAAGGGTTTCATAAATTATACCCTAAATTTGATGACTTTTTGCGTACAGGTGAAATGTGGCAGACCAATATGAGCAATATGCAAACTTATAATGATGAACGCATTATGAGGCATTATAACCAGACGCAATTTTGGTGCCGTGTGCGCGGTCAATCGACAAATTCGGAAGACCCATTTGCGGCTGCAATATACCATTTTGAGCCTTTAAACCGTGTGGTTGAACATAAACGCCACAAATTAACAGATAGGCAAATGCAAATAATTACATTGGTTGCGTTGGGTAAAAAAAACCATGAAATTGCTGCTGAATTAAACCGCTCGGTTAGAACAATTGAAATGCATAGAGCGCGTGCTATGAAACAAATTTCGGTAAATAATGCAGCCCAACTCATTGCGTGGTTTGAGCAGCAGAAGAAAAATTAAATCTTGAATTTTTATTATATTACATTATATTAAAGTTATATAATATTTTATACATTTAAATAATGTAATTAGGATGTGAAAATGACTGAACAATATAGCAATTGTGTAATTGACTTGATAGGTAATACGCCACTGATCAAACTTGGTAAACTATCTGAGCAAACGGGTTGTACAATTTTGGGCAAAGCTGAGTTTTTAAACCCTGGGCAATCGGTCAAAGACCGTGCGGCGTTATATATTATTTTAGAAGCCATTAAGGCAGGTAAGTTACGCAAGGGCGGTACGATTGTTGAAGGAACTGCTGGCAATACAGGCATTGGGTTAACCTTAGTTGCAAAGGCAATGGGTTTTAACACCGTTATTGTGATACCTGAAACACAAAGCCAAGAGAAAAAAGATGCGTTGCGTTTGGGTGGTGCAAAGCTTGTTGAGGTGCCCGCAGTACCTTATAAAGATGAAAATAACTATGTAAAATATTCGGGCAGGTTAGCGGCAGAACTTGCTGAAACTGACCCTAATGGCGCAATTTGGGCAAACCAATTTGATAATATTGCCAACCGCCAAGCGCATGTTGAAACTACAGCACAAGAAATTTGGAATGATTTAGACGGTAAAATTGATGGATTTGTTGCTGCGGTTGGTACAGGTGGTACTTTGGCGGGCACATCATTGGGTTTAAAAGACCATAATAAGGACATTAAAGTGGCACTAGCAGACCCTTATGGTGCTGCATTGCATAGTTTTTATACCACAGGCAAACTTGCATCGAGTGGTGGGTCGATTACTGAAGGTATTGGCCAAGGGCGCATTACAGCTAATTTGGATGGGTTTGCGCCAGATTTTTCTTATAATATTGCGGATGAAGATGCGCTCAATATAATTTTTGATTTGGTGCAAGAAGAAGGGCTTGTTTTGGGTGGTTCGAGTGGTATTAACCTCGCAGGTGCGGTTCGTTTAGCAAATGAGTTGGGTGAGGGCAGTACGATTGTTACCGTACTTGCTGATTATGGTAGCCGATACCAAAGCAAATTATTCAACTCTGGATTTTTGGCAAGTAAGGAATTGCCTGTGCCGAGTTGGTTATAATGCTAATACGTGAAATGCAAATTGACGATTTAGATGCTTTAAGTAAATTATACTTGGATTGCAGAATTGCAACATTTGATTGGTGGCAAGCGGATGAGTTTAAATTAGGCGAATTTGAAAAATCGACCGAAGGTGAAACTGTTATTGTAGCAGAAATGAATAATGAGATTCTTGGATTCTGTTCTATTTGGGAAGATAATTTTATTCATAACCTTTTTGTTGATGTTAATATTCAAAATAAAGGCATTGGCAAAGCATTGTTAGAATATGCATTCAACAATTTAATTAAAAAACCAGCAAGGTTGAAATGCACTGTTCAAAATAATAAAGCCTGTGCATTTTACGAAAAGAATGGTTGGCAGATTGAGAAAACTAGCTCGGAAGGTGCAAAAGAGCTATATCATGTTTATATTATGAAATGAGTTTTATATTAAATTACCATATTTGATTAATAAAAAGTCTTTTTCGATTTGATTGTCGGTTAAATTAATCGCTTTTTGAAGTGCGATTGTTGCTTGTTTTTTTTGATTTAAGCGTATTAGAAAATCTGCTTTTGTGGCAAAATATGGTTGATAATTATGCAATTGCGCTTCTAATTTAAGCAAATGCGAATAAATGAATTTTAACCGCTTAATATTATTGGGCTCAATCATGCTTTTTGCAACTAAAATATTGGTGGTAACAATAGGGCTAGGTTCTATTTTATATAATTCTTGATAAAGAAGTTCAATTTGTTGCCAATCGGTACCTTCATATGTTTTTGCATCGCCATGACAACTATTGATGGCAGCTAAAAGTTGATATTTACCAATATCTTGTTTTAGCAATGCATTTAACAATAAATCCTTACCCTCGCTTAGTTTGGTTTTGCACCAAAGGCTTCTGTCTTGATTTTCTAAACTTAGGAAGCGCCCATTTTTGCAAACACGCGCATCACGCCTTGCAAATTGCAGGAGCATTAAGGCAAGTAGCCCTTTAGTTTCGGCATGTTGTGGCATTAAACTTAGCAAATTGCGACATAATGTTATGGCTTCATTTGCTAAGTTGACATTGGTTAAGGCTTTGCTTTCTGTCGCGACGTAACTTTCATTATAAATAAGATATATGGTTGAGAGTATGGCGTCGGTTCGTTCGGTTAGTGCCTCGGTTTTTGGTAAACAAAAGGCAATATTTGCGTTTTTGATTTTTTGTTTGGCGCGCACCAGCCTTTGATCCATCGTTGTTTTGGAGGTTAAAAAGGCCGAAGCAATTTCTTTGGTTGTAAGCCCACCGATAATTTTGAGAGAAAGCGCCACCTGTGCTTGTTTGTTTATGGCCGGGTGACAACACATAAAGATGAGTTTTAGCTGTTCATCATCTATTTTATTTGGGTTTGATAAATGTGGGTTAGGCATCATTTGAGTAGAGCTTTGTTCAATTTCCTCATTATATTTAAGGGTGTTTTCATCGGCATTTAACTGAGTTTCATATTGAATAAGGTCGGTTTTTGAACGAAAATTTTGCCCTCGTTTTAAAAAATCGAGTGCTTTTCGATGGGCAGTGGTTACTAACCAAGCGCGTGGTGATGTTGGAATACCATTTTTTGACCAATGAATTAGAGCCGCGATAATTGCGTCTTGAAAACTATCTTCACATAGCTGCAAGTCTCTTAATTTTGCCATTAACGACGCAATAACATATTGCTTTTCGGCACGGCTTATTTGATTGATTTTATTTTTAACATTCTGCATAGAAAATATGCGGTAGTTTACACTACCGCAACGTCATTATTTGTTACCGTAATCCATTACTGGGCGTACTTCGACACGCCCATGTTTTACAGTTGGGATTTCCGCCGCAAGTGCAGTTGCTTCATCTAAATCTTTTACTTCAACCAGATAAAAACCACCAAGTTGTTCTTTGGTTTCGGCAAATGGGCCGTCAACAGTTTCTACTTTACCATTACGAACTGAAACAGTCGTTGCGGTAGTACGATCTTGTAAACCTTCGCCTGCGAGCATTTGTCCTGATTCGCCGATTTTGGTAGTGAAAGCAAAATAGTCTCCCATATATTTATCGAATTCTGGGGTGCCATATTTTGGTTCTTTAGATTCTTCACCGTAAATTAAAAGCATATATTGCATATTTTTTCTCCAATTTTAATAACCACAACATTGTGGCTTATATATTAGACGTTTGGCAATACAAGTTTCGACATTTATTTTTAATCTATCTAAAATTTTGACAATAAAAAACCCACCGAATCTAATCCGATGGGTTAATATGCTATAGTATATATTTGTATTAACTTGCTATTTTCTTTTTCATAGCACGCTTGTTTGGTGCTTTTTTACCTTTAGGCTTATAAGCATGGCCTTCACCATTTCTAGTTGAACCACCATTGTTAGCAGTTTTACTCTTTTTGGTTTTTGCCCAACCAGCAGATTTTTTACCATCAAAAGACTTTTCACTACGGCGTGATTGCTTCTCACCAGTGGTATCATCAGCCCATGTGTCACCGCGTCTTTTGCGTCCGCCAGTTTTAAAACCGCCTTCGCTACGGCTGGTACGGTCATCATTGTTGAAACTACGACGCGGACGGTCAGAACCACTACGTTCATTACGATCACTGCGCTCATTACGGCCACTATGTTCTTTGCGACCACCATGTTCTTTGCGACCATAAGAGTTTTCACCATCACGGCTGCGCCTTGGGCGGTCAGAGCCACCGCGTTCATTACGATCACTGCGCTCATTACGGCCACCATGTTCTTTGCGACCATAAGAGCCTTCACCATCACGGCTGCGCCTTGGGCGGTCAGAACCACTACGTTCATTACGGTCACCAAAACGGCTTTCTTTGCGCTCAGAAATACGGCGTGCTGCACCATCTTGTTTAAGCGGATCAAAACCTTCGCCGCCTTCACCATGCATTTTACGACGTTTATTGTCTTTGCGTTTTTTATTCGTGCGGAAACTGTCTTTTTTATTGCCACGCTTGCCGTCAGATCTATCATTATCTTGTCTAAAGCCGTGCTTGCTGTCATTTTGTGCAGCCATTTCAGCTTCATAACTGCCATAAGTCTCATTAGCGGCAAGGCCTTCAGGCAGAATACGTTGTATCAAACGCCATTGCTTATTATCACGTGGTGTTAAGAAAACAATTGCTTTGCCTTCTTTACCATTACGGCCAGTACGGCCAATTCTATGAATATAATCTTCAGCAACTTGTGGCAGGTCGTTAATAATAACATGTTCGATATGTGGAATATCAAGGCCACGGGCAGCAACGTCAGTCGCAACCAAAATACGGAATTTTTTAGCGTGGAAATTGCGGATAATCCGCTCACGCTTATGCTGGCGCAAATCACCGTGAATGGCCTCGGCATCAATACCTATTTTGCGCAAACGATCTGCAGCTTTTTGGGTCATCATTCGGGTTTTGCCAAAAATAATAATCGTGCCTTCCCGATTGTTAATCTCTTCAACCAAGGCATCAAATTTGCCTTTTTCAGTTAGGCGCAAAGCTGTATGTTCAATCTTAAGCGCTTGTTCTGGCGTTGCATCAATCGCAATACGAACTGGCTTATCCAAGTATTTATTTGATAGTTTAACAATGTTGCGCGGGATTGTTGCGCTGAACATTAACACTTGGCGTTCATCGCCAATATGTTCAAATATCTCATCAATTTGAATGCCAAAACCCATATCAAGCATACGGTCAGTTTCATCAAGTACAACCATGTCACAATGGTGTAGGCTTAATGAACGGCGCCCAAGATGGTCGTTAATACGCCCAGGTGTGCCAACAATAATGCGAGGGTTTTGTTTAAGTGTTTTAAGCTGCTTATCCATGCTTTCACCGCCAATAATGCATATTGAACGGGTTTTGCTTTTGCGGCCAAGCAGTTTGTTGGCAACTTCATGCACCTGTTTGGCAAGCTCACGCGTTGGCAAAATAATCATGCCAACCGCTTTTGGGTTGAGCAAAATATGAGTAACCAAGGGCACTAAAAATGCGGCAGTTTTACCAGTACCAGTTTGGGCGCTGCCTAAAATGTCAATACCATCAAGCGCCACAGGAATGGCTTTTTCTTGAATAGGGGTAAGTTTTGTAAATTCCATGGCGGCAATAGTATGTTGCAACGCCTCTGGAAGGTCCAGATCGTTATAATTCATTCGATTTTCTCTCTCTTATCAGAGGTTAATAGAGTAAAAAATTCGCCTCTATTAATCAACTTTAAGAGAAATTGATCGAGTAGAATTTTTATACATCCTTCGCACTACGTCAGTAGGATTGTGAAACGCAGGTCGAAGTGATTATCCGCTCTATAAGCCTGAAAGTTTCTACTGTCAAATAAAAACACAATTACATGCTTAATTTTCAGTAGTATTTGAGGATAACCCTTCTAAAATTGCACATTCAGGTTTACTATCATCATGGCAATTATTTGATAAATGCTGTAATGTTGCCTTCATTTTTTGACTATTTTCTATAATCTCATCTAATTGGATAATTTGTTTGGCGACCAATTGCTTAACGTCACGGCTTGCGCGCTCTTTGTCTTCGTAAAGCCCAAGTAAGGTGCGGCAATCATCAATAGAGAAGCTTAGGCCACGCGCAACTTTTAAGAATTTTAACGTATCAATGTGGCTGTCACTATAATCGCGGTATCCATTACTTAGCCTATCAGGTAATAACAGTTTGATTTCTTCATAATAGCGAATCGTTTTGCTTTTAAGCCCAGTTCGCGCAGAAGCTTTCCCAATATTCATCTCAGCCTCCCAACCTAGTTTTTCGAAGCCTAAGGGCATTTAATATCACCGAAACCGATGATAAACTCATTGCAGCAGCGGCAAACACAGGCGATAATAAAACACCAACAAATGGGAATAATATCCCAGCAGCAATCGGCACTCCTATAGTATTATATATAAAAGCAAAAAACAGGTTTTGCTTTATATTAGTCATGGTTGCATCAGATAAATGCTTGGCCTTTACAATGCCGTTTAAACTGCCGCCAATCAGCATGATACCCGCACTTTCAATAGCCACACCAGCACCAGTGCCCATTGCAATGCCAATATTAGCCTGAGCTAGGGCAGGGGCATCATTAATGCCATCTCCAGCCATAGCAACCATCTTACCCTCGGCTTGTAATTGTTTAACCAAGGCGATTTTATCGCTAGGTAACATAGAATGCTTAATTTCATCAATGTTAACTTGTTTACCAACGCAGGTGGCGGTTTGCTCAATATCACCAGTGGCCATAATAACTTTTACTCCCACTTTATGTAAGGCATCAATTGCAGCTTTGCTATCAGGCTTAACCTGATCTGCAACAAAAACAAGCCCAATTGCTCTGCTGTTAATACTCAAGTAAATCGGGGTGTGACCAGCTTTAAGACTGGCGATCGCATCCTCTGGTAACTCGTCAAACTCTACTTCAAGCTTGTTCATATATTTTAAATTACCAACATGTATGGGCTGATCGTTAATCGTTGCAGATATACCACGGCCTGAAACATCTTCAAAGTCGGTCGCATTTAACAATTGAAGTTTGAAGCCGTTGGCATATTCAACAATCGCATGAGCCAAGGGGTGGTCACTAAATTGCTCAACGGATGCGATATTCTTAATCACATCTAAAACTGTATAATCATTATCAATGCTAAATATTTGGCTGACTTCAGGTTTGCCAACGGTCAGTGTGCCTGTTTTATCAACGATCAAAATATCGACTTTGGCCATTTTTTCTAGTTGTTCGGCATTTTTAATCAACACCCCATTTTTTGCGCCTTTACCCATCGCTACCATAATTGACATCGGTGTTGCGAGGCCAAGCGCACAAGGGCAAGCGATAATCAGCACACTAACCGCAGCCACAACCGCGTAGCTAAGCTTAGGCTCAGGGCCTAACAACATCCAAGCTACAAAAGCGGCGGCAGATGCGGTAAAAATAATCGGCACAAAGTAATTAGCAACTTTATCAGCGAGTGATTGAATTGGCGCACGGGATCTTTGCGCTTCACCAACCATTTTAATGATTTGTGCCAATATCGTATCATTGCCAATCTTTGTAGCTTTAAAGTCAAAGCTACCACTGCCATTAATAGTCCCACCAATCACCAAATCACCATTTGATTTACAAACTGGAATTGGCTCACCGGTTATCATTGCTTCATCTACATGGCTATTGCCGATGGTTATGACACCATCAAGCGGAATTTTTTCACCTGCTTTAACCCGTAATATTGCGCCTTGTTTCACGTCACTCATAGCAACGTCAAATTGCTTGCCGTCTTTGTCAATCTGGTGGGCAATATCAGGCGTTAGATCGAGCAATTGTTTAATGGCATTGCCGGTTTTCTCTTTTGCACGAATTTCCATAATTTGGCCAAGCAATACCAAGGTGATAATGACAGCGGCACTTTCATAATAAACAGGTATTATCCCATGCATATTATACATGCTATCGGGGAATAAGTTGGGCAGGAATGTTGCAACGAGTGAATAGGCATAAGCGGCAAATGTACCCACACCGATTAATGTAAACATATTCAAGTTTTTAGTTTTAAATGAAAATATAGCGCGTTCAAAAAATGGTATGCCTGCCCACATTACGGGCGTTGCAAGTGCAATGCCGACCAGTTGGCGCTGAAATCCATCTAAAGTTGGTAGCATATTAAACCCAAATAAATGTGAGCCCATTTCAATTAGCAACAAGATGATAGCAAGTGGTGCGGCAATCCAAAGCCTACGGGCAAAGTCAAGCAATTCAGGGTTAACTTGGTTAGATGGCATGTCCATCACTTCAAGCGCCATGCCGCATATTGGGCAAATATCAGGTGCATATTCAATAATTTCAGGGTGGCAACTACAGGTGTAGCGCGTGCCTTTAGGAGCACTAGCAATTTTGTTTGCAG
>JADGDI010000055.1 GCA_016744975.1 Hyphomicrobiales bacterium
GCCGCACTGAGTAGGGTTTCCAGGCCAACTGCACCTGGCGTAGAATCGGCATATGGGTGGCGTTTTCCGTCAGGATTTTGTGGATCATGCGAGGATACAATCACATTAATATCACCAGTTTTTATCCCTTCAACCATTGCAGTTCGGTCAATTTCACTTCTTAAGGGGGGTTCTAGGCGCAAAAATGTTCGATATTCACCAATGTCAAATTCGTTTAGAGTTAAATTATTAATTGAAACACCAGCACTGATATTTTTGTTGTTTTTCTTAGCGCGTTTGATGGAAGTAAGTGATTCCGCACAAGAGATTTGAGATACATGATAGCGTGCTTGGCTGTCTATCGCGAGTAACAAATCGCGCTCTAGCATAATCGTTTCTGCAATTTTTGGTTTGCTGGGTAAACCTAATCTTGTGGCCAGCAAACCTTCATTCATTACACCATCACCAGCCAAGTCTTCATCTTCAACATCATGAATTATGAGGGCATTATGTGACTTGCTATAACTTAGTATGCGTTTGAATAATAACGAGTTTTTAATGGATTTGCGGCCATCAGTAAAGGCGATTGCACCGGCTTGTTTTAACAAACCAATTTCTGACATTTCAGCGCTATTTAAGCCCTTTGTAATGGCCGCACTTGTGTGTAAATTCACCTTACAAACTTGTTTTGCGCGGCTATTGATATATTCAACTAAAGCGATATCATCAATGATCGGTTTGGTGTTTGGCATTGTCATAATGGTTGTAACACCGCCAGCTGCGGCAGCGTCACCAACGCTTGAAATGGTCTCTAAATGTTCGTGACCAGGCTCGCCCATAAAGACACGCATATCGACCAAACCTGGGGCTAAAACTTGTTCATTTATGTCAAAAAACTTGCATTTTTGCTCATTTTTTAGCGTAAAATCGCCATTAATATGGGCGCCAACGTCGATAATTAGGCCATTTTGCACCAAAATGCCGCCTTTTATTGGCTTTTTTTGGTCAAAAAGCACCAATTTTGCGTTAAAATAGACCTGAAATTCATGATTTTTATCTATTTTCAACCCTATTTTATCCATTTTTAACCCCATTATTGTTTTTTTGTAGCCAATTATTCGACAGACTTTCCAAAACAGCCATTCTAATGGCAACACCCATTTCTACCTGCTCGCGAATCAGCGATCTTGCGCTATCGGCAACTTTACTATCAATCTCCACACCTCTATTCATTGGCCCTGGATGCATTACCAAAGCGTCAGAATTGGCATAGGATAGTTTTTTTTCATTAAGGCCATAGAAATGATAATATTCACGTTCAGAGGGGATAAATGCGCCTTGCATTCTTTCTTTTTGTAAGCGCAACATCATAACGATATCCACGCCTTCTAATCCCTCTTTCATATCGTGGAAAACTTCACAACCAAGTTTTTCAGCGTCAATGGGCAGTAATGTTGGCGGTGCAATTAGCCGAACTCTCGCCCCCATAATGTTGAGCAGAATTATATTGGAGCGCGCCACCCGACTATGTAAAACATCGCCACAAATTGCAATGGTGAGCCGTGCTAGTTTTTTCTTATTTCTTCTTATGGTTAAGGCATCTAACAATGCTTGGGTTGGATGTTCATGGCGGCCATCACCTGCGTTTATCACTGCGCAATTAACCTTTTGCGATAATAATTCAACCGCGCCAGCGCTATGGTGGCGGATTACCAATAGGTCAGGATGCATGGCATTTAACGTTTCGGCTGTATCAATTAACGTCTCGCCTTTTTTGATGGATGATGAGGCGACGCTCATATTCATTACATCTGCGCCAAGGCGTTTACCAGCAAGTTCAAACGATGCTTGGGTTCGGGTTGAGGATTCAAAAAACAAGTTAATTTGCGTGCGCCCTTTAAGGCCATCGGTTTTTTTAACTTCTTTGCGGGATTGCTCAATCTTCTCTTCAGCCAGATCTAGCAATGCGGTGATGTTGGCCTCTTTCAGCCCCTCAATACCCAATAAATGCTTATGGGTGAAATGCGGTTTCATCATGTCTTCAAAATTTTTCATTAAAACCAAGCTATAAGCTGCTTTTATGGATTGAACAAGAAATGATTCTAAATTTTAACTTTAAACACCGATAATATATAAAATTAGGGGGATAGTAACAATAGAAAGTAAAGTTTGTGCGGAAATAATATTGGCCATTAGCGGCGAATCGCCACCCATTTTGCGCGATAAAATAAAACTTGCTGCAGCAGTTGGCGCTCCGCCGCAAAGAATTGCAATGGTTAAAGGCATGCCTTGTAAACCAAAATATGTACCCAAAAAATACATTAAGACAGGCATTAATCCTAATTTGGTAAACATAGCGAAAGATACTGGCCAACCAGCAGATTTTAGTGATTTGAGGGATACACCAACGCCAACGGCCAAAAGCGAAAGCGACAATGCAGCACGCCCTAAAAGGCTTAACATGCTATCAAGTGGTGGCCAGAGATCAATGTCCAAAAAATTGATAGTTAAGCCAATGAGGCAAGCGATGATAAATGGATTGCGCGCAATTAATAAACAAATATTTTTGAGTGATGGTGCATTTTTTCCGACCATAACTGCGAGTGCAATTACATTTGAAATGTTTAGTATCGGAACCATCACCGCTATGCCAATGGCGCCAATGGATACGCCAAAATCGCCATAAAATCCTTCGATAATTGCCAACATGGCAAAGGTATTCCAGCGGGTACTGCCTTGAAAAATGGATGAGTAGCTTTCGCCAGACATGCCAATTGCTCGGACAGGAAAATAGAGAATACTCATAATAACTAACATGCTTACAACTGCGAAGCCCATTGTATAGCTTAGCGATGCAGCTGGAAATTTATCGAAATCGGACAAGGCCAATGAGCGAATGATAAGTGCAGGAAATAAAACATAAAAACAAAGATGTTCAATGCCTGACCAGAAGCCTTCGGCAAAGGTGTTTTTAATATTAAAATAATAGCCCAATGCAATCAGCAGAAAAATTGGTAATAATGTATATATAATATTCAGCATAATATCAATCTATTGCTTACTGGTTGCCATTAAAATACCAAAGCCGATTAAAAAACCGCCAATGGATTTTGATAATATCGACTGACCTTTTGGTGATTTGAATTTTTTGGCAAATAGTAAAATACCAATTACATAAATACTAGTTGCTACCAATTCACCAATACAGAAAAGCAGCGTTAGAGAAAAGAATTGCTGATTGAAATTCTCAGCAGTGGTTATGAATTGTGGCAACAAGGCAGTGAATATTAAAATAATCTTTGGATTGAGCAGAGCAACGAATGCTTCTTCTTTAAACAACCTAAATACATTTTTTTGTTGACTTTTTAGGCCAACTAAATCACCTAAATTTATGCCATTTTTAAAATTTAAATAGCCAATATAAATAAGATAAATTGCGCCAATGATTTTGATGATGGTGAATGCCCAAATGCTATTGGCAATGATTATACCAAGTCCAAAGGCTGTTAGACTGCCATATAAAGCGAAAGAAATATAACGGCCTGTTACGCCGATCATCGCGTGGATATAGCCATATTGAATAGCATTTCTAATCGCTAAAAGAATGTTTGGCCCAGGTATCATATTTATCAAGAAAATTGCGGGAATCATTAATAGCAACGCTTCAATAGTCATCTCACTTCCTTTCAATTATTTTATATTCAGTCGATATAGTCATCTTCTGCAATCATGCCGTTTTGTATTTGTAGATCATAAATACGGTCTAACGCACCTTGTAAAATAAAGCTTGCTGCCATTTTATCGACAACTTCTTTACGCTTAGCGCGGCTTACATCGGCCTCTAGAAGAGTATTGGTAACGGCGAGGGTTGAGCCTCTTTCGTCCCAAAAAACCACTTTAACCCCGCTTAGGCCGCCATCTTTAACTTGGCCTAAATTACGCACAAAAGCTCTTGTTGCCTGACATCTAGGGCCTTCGCTATTGTCCATATTTTTTGGCAAGCCAATTACAATGGCATAAATGCCTGATTCTTCTATAATTTTATTCAGCTCAACAACATTTTCGCCAAATTTTTTTCGTTTTAGAATGCTAAGAGGCGTTGCGATGCTATTACCCACATCTGATGTTGCAAGGCCAATGGTTTTACTGCCTAAATCTATACCAAGCACACGTTTGCCTGTGGTCAATTCATCAGCTAAAAGTTCAATTTCTATAATATTTGTCATAATTTACGTCATTATTTTTGTTTGTAATTTGACCGAAAGGATATTTATGTCATTATTGCGCTAAGGCTGGATAAATACCAGTCAAAAATAATGATATAAATCAAAACTAATTTTGATCAATCATTTATACTGAATTTACAATTTTGAGGTGAGTTACATGAAGATAATTTGGTTAGGCCATAGCGCATTTAGAATTGAATTTAATAACACCGTTTTACTAATCGACCCATTTTTAACCGGAAACCCAGCTTTTACAGA
Source organism: Hyphomicrobiales bacterium (assembly GCA_016744975.1). Taxonomy (GTDB): domain Bacteria; phylum Pseudomonadota; class Alphaproteobacteria; order Rhizobiales; family OSC116; genus OCS116. Next base: position 4,464 of record JADGDI010000055.1, read on the forward strand.
TAGCGACTATAAAGGCGATGTTGCTTCAGCCACAAAAGGTTGTACCCACATAGCGCTTACTCATGGACATAATGACCATATTGGCGATACGCTTGAAATACTAGAACGATCCGGCGCAACATTGATTGCTAATTATGAGATTTGCAATTATTTAACATCAGTTTCTGAAATTGGTATTAAAACTGACCCTGGTAACACAGGTGGTACGCTTGATCAGGGGGAGTTTACTATTAGTCTTGTGCAGGCTTTGCATTCATCATCTTTTGAGCAGGCAGATGGCAGTGTGGTTTATTTAGGCAACCCTAACGGCCTAATTATCAATGCAGCAGGTGCGAGTGTTTACCATATGGGTGATACCGATATTTTTGGTGATATGGAATTGATTAACCGCCTTTACCACCCTGATATTGGCCTTGTGCCAATTGGAGATCGCTTTACAATGGGTTCGCAGACTGCTGCTTTTGCTTGCAAGAAATATTTTAATTTTGAAGTGGTATTGCCATGCCATTATGGTACGTTTGAGATTATTGAACCCAATGCAGATAAATTTATTGAAGCCATGAAAGAAAGTTCGACAAAAGTTATTGTCCAAAAAATTGGTGATAAATTTAAGATTTAGTAATTAAACAATAAGTTAGGTCATAATGAGTGATATGGTAGCAAAGTCTTCTAAAATAGTAAAAATTGAAAAACTGATGTGGTTATCCATTGTGGTATTTGCCATTCATAATTTTGAAGAATGGTTCACAATTGAAAGTTGGGATGTTGGTAGCTTTAACCCAGAATTAACCAATATATATGCCCCAAACAACTTTGGTGTCGCAGTAATTTTATTAACTTTGCTATATGGGACATTGGTTGCATTATGTAATTTAACCAACCATAAAATATTGCGTATTGCTGCCATGTTGGGCTTTAGCGGTATTTTTTTTAATGCCGCAATGCATGTTGTCTCTAAGGTTGTTTATTTAATGCCAATGCCTGAGGGGATTTACTCGTCATTATTTTTAATTATTCCCCTTGGGTTATTCATTTATATAGAAACACTTAAGTTGAAACTGCTAGAGCCTGCGACATTGATGTTTGTATCTTTGATTGGGGCATTGGTTCAGTTTCCATTTGCATTTGGTGCGCTTAATGTTGCGCGGCTTTTTACTGGTGTTTAAAGCCTAAATTTGACCTGAAATGTTTAATATCTTAAATTAATTGAAAAAAACGCATGCTTTGATTGTAAGGACTGCGAAGCTTTGCTATGTAAAGTATAGAATGAATGACGATGATTGCGTTATTGCATATAATGACGTGATATTTTAACTGGAGATGAGTGTAGATGGCCATAGACCAAGCCACTGTACGCAAAGTTGCAAACCTTGCCCGTATTCGGGTTACAGATGAGCAAGTTGCGAATTTAGAGGGTGAATTAAACCAAATATTACAATTTGTTGAGCAATTGTCAGAAGTTGATACTGACGGTGTTCCGCCGCTTACTTCTGCGGTTGAAATGACCCAGCCATTGCGCGCTGACATTGTAAATGATGGTGGATACCCAGAACAGATCGTTAAAAATGCACCTGCATCTGACGATGGGTTTTTTCTTGTTCCTAAAGTGATTGAATAGGCCAAATCTATGAGTGAATTAACAAATTTAAGCTTAAGTGACGCGCGCGCAAAATTGCGCAACAAAGACATTAGCGCGGTAGAACTTACAAAAGCACATATTGATGCCATGGGGCAAATTGAAGGTTTGAACGCCTATATTTTACCGACCCATGAAAAAGCCTTGTCTATGGCTGCTGATTCTGATGAAAAACTTGCTAAAGGTGAGGGTGGTATATTAGAAGGTTTGCCTGTTGGTATTAAAGATTTATTCTGCACCAAAGACGTTCGCACAACCGCCAGCTCTAAAATATTGGGTGAGTTTTTACCTACTTATGAAAGCACAGTAACTGCCAATATGTGGGCGGACGGCGCTGTCATGCTTGGTAAATTAAACTGTGATGAATTTGCGATGGGCTCATCAAACGAGACTAGCTTTTTTGGCAATGTGGTTAACCCTTGGCAACGCAATGGCGATGAAGCTGCCCTTGTGCCTGGCGGCTCATCTGGCGGCTCATCAGCAGCTGTTGCAGCGCGGGCTTGTTTGGCTGCTACTGCAACAGATACAGGTGGTTCTATTCGTCAGCCCGCTGCTTTTACTGGTACTGTTGGTTTAAAGCCAACTTATGGCCGTTGTTCGCGTTGGGGTGTTGTGGCTTTTGCATCTAGCCTTGATCAGGCAGGACCGATTACCCGTAGCGTTCGTGATGCGGCTATTATGCTTGAGTCAATGGCGTCATATGACGTTAAGGACAGCACTAGTGTTAATGTTGGCGTGCCTGCTTATGAAAAAGCATTGACCGGTGATATTCGCGGATTAAAAATTGGTATTCCTAAAGAATATAAAATGGATGGCATGCCCGAAGAAATTATCAAGCTTTGGCAGCAAGGCATTGACTGGCTAAAACAAGCTGGTGCTGAAATTGTTGATGTTAGTTTGCCAAATACGAAGCTTGCTTTGCCTGCTTATTATATTGTTGCGCCTGCTGAAGCATCGTCTAACCTTGCGCGTTATGATGGTGTACGATATGGCATTCGTGTGGCTGGTGATAATATTGATGAACAATATGCCAATAGCCGTGCAGAAGGTTTTGGTGCGGAAGTTCAGCGCCGAATTTTAATTGGTACTTATGTATTATCGGCTGGTTATTATGATGCTTATTATGTGAAAGCTCAAAAAGTTCGCACCCTAATTAAACGAGATTTTGATGCAGTTTACCGTAAAGTTGATTTGTTATTAACACCAACAACACCATCTGAAGCGTTTGGCATTGGTGAGAATATCAATGACCCTCTATCGATGTATTTGAACGACATATTTACGGTTACTGTGAATATGGCGGGTTTGCCTGGGATTTCTATCCCTGCGGGTATTTCTGCAAATGGATTGCCGCTAGGTTTACAGCTTATTGGGCAGCCTTTTGGCGAAGAAACCCTGCTTAAAGCAGCTGATGTGATGGAAAGCGCTGCGGAATTTACTGCATTGCCGCAATTAATGGCCAAATAGAAGTATTAATGGCTAAATATAAAGTGAACTTATGAAAAATCGAGCAAAAAACTGCGATACACTTGCTGAAGTGAGAAGTCAAATTGATAGGATGGATGATCTCATCCTACCGTTAATGGCAGAACGTGCTGGATATGTGGCGCAAGCTCCTAAGTTTAAACATGTAATAGATGACGTAGTCGTCCCCGTACGAATTGATGAAATTGCGTTTAGAATGCGCGCCGAAGCGGAGAAATATGCTATGCAACCTGACCTTGCCGAGAATATCTGGCGGGCTTTGATTGATCAGCATATTAAATTTGAACAAGGTGAATTTCGAAAAATGTATGATGGCGATAAAAAATTAGAAAAGGACGCATAATGTCTCTTATTCAAGGCGCTACAGGCGAATGGGAAATCGTAATGGGCTTGGAAATTCATGCCCAAGTTTCCTCTAAATCAAAATTAATGTCGGGTGCATCGACAGCATTTGGTGCTGAACCCAACTACCAAGTTAGCTTGGTTGACGCTGCGATGCCGGGTATGTTACCAGTGGTCAATGAATTTTGTTATGAGCAAGCAGTATTAACTGGTTTAGGTTTGAATGCTGAAATTAATTTAATTTCGATATTTGACCGCAAAAACTATTTTTACCCCGATTTACCGCAAGGTTACCAAATTTCTCAATTTACCGACCCCATTGTTGGTAAAGGGGTTGTGAGCATTGAGACTGCCGATGGTGAAACCCACAATATTGGCATTGAGCGGCTGCATTTGGAACAAGATGCGGGGAAATCCATCCATGATTTATACCCTAGCCAATCTTGTGTGGATTTAAACCGCTCTGGTGTAGCATTAATGGAAATTGTTTCAGACCCTGATTTGCGTAGTGCTGAACAGGCCAAGTTATATGTTTCTAAAATTCGTACAATTTTACGTTATTTGGGCACATGTGATGGCAATATGGAGCAAGGTTCTTTGCGCGCTGATGTGAATGTATCTGTTCGTCGCCCTGGGGCGCCGCTTGGCACGCGTTGTGAAATTAAGAATATGAATTCTATCCGTAACATTGGGATGGCGATTGAATTTGAAGCACAGCGCCAAGTTGATATCATTGAAGATGGCGGAACCATTGATCAAGAAACTCGTCTTTGGGATGTTGCAAAGAATGAAACCCGTTCTATGCGCTCTAAAGAAGAGGCGCATGATTACAGATATTTCCCTGACCCTGACTTATTGCCTGTTGTGCTTGAGCAGTCTTTTGTGGATGCAATTAAAGCGCGCATTCCAGAATTGCCGGATGCCAAACATTCGCGGCTTATGAAAGATTATGGCTTAAACAGCTATGATGCGAATATTCTTATTGCGGCGCCTGAAAACGCTGATTATTTTGAAATTGTTGCTAAGAGTGGCAGTGCAAAACTTGCTGCTAACTGGGTAACAGGTGATCTATTTGGTCTGCTTAAAAAACGTGGAGAAACCATTGAAAACTCACCAATTTCGGCCATTGATTTGGGTGAATTGGTTGGTTTGATTGATGATAAGATTATATCCAATAAAATTGCCAAACAAGTGTTTGAATATATGCTGGAAACAGATGACAAACCGGGTAAGATTGTGGAAGATAAAGGCTTAAAGCAAGTGACAGATACTGGGGCCATTGAAAAGGCCGTTGATGATGTGATTGCAGCCAACCCAGACAAAGTTGCACAGGCCATAGAAAAGCCTAAAATGGCAGGCTGGTTTGTTGGGCAAGTTATGCAGGCGACTGGTGGTAAAGCTAACCCGCAAGCTGTAAGTGACATGATTAAAGCTAAGTTGGGTCTGTGATAATTATTAAGATTCTGTGGTTGAAGAATAGGGTAGGTGTTGTGCCTACCCTTTTTATTGTGATTCTGTTATGATTTTTCGGCGCTTATTTCCAAACTTTTAAGTTTGCGATGTAAAGCTGAGCGTTCCATACCGATGAAATTTGCAGTTTTAGATATATTACCGCTAAACCGACTGATTTGTGTTGTTAGATATTCTTTTTCAAATAACTCTCTAGCTTCACGAAGTGGTAGTGACATAATTTCATTGTTAGAAAAGCCTGCCATTTGCTGATCAATACTTGACTCTATGTTTGATATATCCTCAATAGAAATGACATTATCGCCATCTTCACCTTTAAGAATAATCAATCTTTCAATATGATTTTTTAGCTCTCTTGCATTGCCTGGCCAAGTTTTTGTTTGTAAATTGGCGATTGCGGGTTCTGAGAATTTTTTCCCTATCAAGCCTGATGACTGACAATAAAGATTTGCAAACTCGATGATAAGCTCAGGAATGTCTTCGCGTCTTTCCTCAAGCGTTGGCACATGCAATGGCACAACGGCTATTCTGTGAAATAAATCTTCTCTAAATTCGCCTTTTGCGATGGCCAAAGTTAAGTTGCGACTTGACGTAGTGATAATACGCACATCCACCTTTACATTCTGCTGCCCACCAACTCTAACGAATTGCTGATTAACCAACACTTGTAAGATCTTAGCTTGCGTATCAAGGGGCATATCGCCGACTTCGTCAATCATCAAAGTGCCGCCATGGCATTCCTCAAATGCACCAGTTTTTACAATATTTCCGTTCGTATCTTCAACACCAAATAATGCTTCTTCCATTTTTTCAGCTACCAATGCTGCGCTATTAATGGTTTTAAACAATCTGTTTGCGCGATATGATTCTTGATGAATGTTACGTGCCGCGAGTTCTTTACCCGTACCAGGCAAACCAGTTATATAGATACGGCTATTGGTTGGGGCAATTTTTTTAATATTGGCAATTAATTGTTTTGTTAAGGGTGAATTCCCTGTAATCGCTTCTTCACCTGATTTTTGTTTTAGCTCTATATTCTCTCGTTTCAAATTGAAATTCTCTAATGCTCTTTCCACCAAAAGAATCAAGCGATCTACTTTAAAAGGTTTTTCAATATAATCATAGGCGCCCTTACGAATTGCGCTGACAGCGGTTTCGACGTTACCATGACCAGATATGATGACTACTGGTAAGTCTGGGTGAGATTGTTTAATTACCTCGAGCAATTCCAAACCATCTAAACGACTGCCTTCTAACCATATGTCCAATACGATTAATGACGGGCGTCGGGTTTTGATGGATTCTAGCGCGCTGTCAGCGCTATTGGCCGTTCGCGCTTCATAGCCTTCATCTTCAAGGATACCTGCAATTAGCTCTCGAATGTCGACTTCATCATCTACAATTAAAATGTCAGCTGCCATTTAATCCTCTATTTTTTTAATAAGAACTTGGTTTATAATTGGAAAGCGCAAGGTGACCATTGCACCATGGCTGTATGTGGCATTGGTTGGTGCGTCGCCCAGCTCAATATTACCGCCATGTTCTTCCATAATTCGTTTTACGATTGCCAGGCCCAAACCAGTTCCTTTGCTACGGGATGTTATATAGGGTTCTAGCAGCTTATGGCGGGCAAATTTGGGAAGGCCAACACCGTTGTCTGATATATATATTTCATAAAATTTATCTTTTTGGGTTGTTGAAATTATTATTTTTCCATGTCCTTCACCGCGAATGATTAGGTTATCTGACAAGGCTGCATCTATTGATTCGGTCGCATTTTTAATGATATTGGTTATTACTTGTGTAATGAGTCTTCTGTCTATTTGTAAATGCTTTTCCGATGGTAAATTCTCAATAATTTCAATATCTGGATTGCCGACTTTTTGTAAAAATACCGCTTCTTTTATACAGGCAATAATATTACCATTTTCTAATTTTGCACTTGGCATTTTAGCAAATGATGCGAACTCATCTACCATATTGCCAATATCGCCAACTTGTCTCACAATGGTGTCTATACATTTGTCAAAAATTGTATCGTCGGCTTTAATATCTTTTCGATATTTACGCTTCAAGCGCTCGGCTGAAAGCTGAATAGGTGTTAATGGGTTTTTAATTTCATGGGCGATTCTACGCGCTATATCTGCCCAAGCTGACGTTCTTTGAGCGCTAACTAGATCGGTAATGTCATCCAAAGTAATGACATAGCCTTCATTATGATCGCCTGATATTTCTTCTGTGATTCGGAAGTTAACAATTCTCTCTTGATTATCGATGGTTAATATAATTTGTCCATTATATGCACTTAAGCCACTTATAAACTGCTTATCAAATACTTCATTTAACTCGGGTGAAATGGTTTCAAGGTGATTTTCTACTGCATCTTTATGAACGATACCAAATAGTTTTTCGGCAGGCCCGTTTAACAAGGTTATTTTCTGATTTGTATCTAAGCCGATTACGCCCGCTGAAACACCTGACAACATTGCTTCATTAAAGCGGTTTCTCGCATCTATGGATTTGCTTGCGTCGACCAAATCATCCCTTTGGTCGGTTAGTTTTTTTGTCATATTATTGAATGTACGACTAAGCTCAGATAAATCACCTTCACTTTTATGAATGGGTAATACCACTTCAAACTGACCATCTGAAACCATTTGAGCCGCGTTCATTAATCGTCTAATGGGGCTTATTAAACGATTAACTACTTGAAAACTAATCCAAATGGCAGCCATAATTAGGGTTAGACCTACACCGACATACATTAATGCAAATGATAGTTCTACTTCATCTCTTAAATCGTTAAGTGCCAAATATTCTTCGCGTGAGCGATTGGCATTGAGCAATTGCTCTGTTACCGCAGGGTTGATGTTTTTATAAACATATAAAAACTGATCGAAGCTTTCCAAATACACCAATATTAGAGATTTATTGGCTTTCTTAATTTTTAATATACCCTCAGTTCCTGCTTGTAAAACTTCAGAATCTTCGGGCCTTGGAAAAGTATTTTGTGGGAAGTTGTTAAATTGAACGACAATTTTATCTTGTCTAAAGTCCCAAATAAGTGCGCCATCTAGCTGTTTAAATAAAACTTGTGTGCTTAAAAAATCTTCAAATATTTTTTTTGCCTCGGGGTTTTTTTCAATTGAGTTTTTATAAATTGGATAAATTCGATTCACTTCTTGAGCTAATTGTTGCGCGCTATCCCAAATGCTTGCTGCATGGGCTTCATTATATAGATTTGCGACCACCAGACTATTATCAATCACCTTTTTTACCCGTGACGAAAAATAGCTGTCAAGGCCTTCAGACAATGTAAATGAAGCAAAAATGGCAACTAATATTGCTGGTACTGCTGAAACAGCTGTAAAATACATAACACCGCGCGATAAAAGGCCAGCACCCGCTGTCTTTAATTTTCGGGCGCGCAATAATTGGTTTATTTGCAATCCAATTGGTATTAACGTTAAAATTATTGAAACGATATTAACCAATATCAACCGATTAAGTATTGATTCGTCGATGGTAATTTGCGTTAACCCAGTGATGATTGAATAAGTGGTGATTGCTAACAATAGCATTGCAGTCACCCAAACAAAACCTAGCGTAGTCATGCTAAAGAACCGATAGCGTGTCACTACAGAACCTGCATAAAGTTTCTCGCTAATATCACTCATTTAACAATTTATTCCCATCAGTTTTGATTTTAGAAGTTGAGTTTAACCTTGTGTTACATTTTTACAACATATTAATAGGCTGCTACTTTTGAAAAATAGAAATCGGGTAAATATGTCACATAATGGGGCGTATTTTTGGCTTTTCTTTTGGCATAGCAATCTATATTATGAAAGCAGTCGATAAGATTTAAGGGTAGCTATGAAAATTGTTATTTGTGGGGCAGGGCAAGTTGGGTTTGGCATTGCAGAAGCTTTATCAAGGGAACAAAATGACGTAACGGTAATTGACCGTAGCGCCGACTTAGTTAAAGCCATCTCTGACCGTTTGGATGTACAAACCGTTGTGGGACATGGCGCGCATCCTGAAGTATTGAAACAAGCTGGCTGCGATAGTGCGGATATGATTATTGGTGTTACTTTATATGACGAAGTAAATATGGTAGCTTGCCAAGTGGCGCATAGTATTTTTGACGTGCCAACTAAAATTGCTAGAATTAGAGCGCAGGCTTATTTAGACAAGCAATGGGGCGATTTGTTTTCACGTGACCATTCTCCAATTGATGTTATTATTTCACCAGAGATTGAGGTTGGCAATACTGTGGTTACCAGGCTTGCGCTTCCTGGCGCTTTTGAAATGGTGAGCTTTGTTGACGATAAAATTGCACTCGTTGGTATTAACTGTGATGCAAATTGTCCAATTTTGGATACGCCAATTAAGCAACTTACGGACCTTTTTCCTGATTTATCTACAGTTATTGTTGGGTTAGAAAGAAATGGTAAATTAATTGTAGTCAATGGGCAGCAAACTTTAATAGAAGGCGATAATGTTTATTTAATTGCCGACCATAGTCAAGTTTCAAGATTGTTGGGTATCTTTGGTAAAAACTCAGAACAAACCCGCCATGTTGTTATTGCTGGTGGTGGTAATATTGGACTTTATGTTGCCAAAAAGCTCGAACAGTTGGGTAGATCTGTAAAAGTGAAAATTATTGAGAATCACAACCAGAGAGCGGAATTTATTGCCGATGAATTAAGTAATAGTTTGGTGTTAAACGGCAGTGCTTTGGATGGTGAGATTTTGCGTGAAGCAGGTACTATGAAAGCAGATACCTTTGTCTCACTTACCAACAATGACCAAGTTAATATGTTGGCTTCTGTTATGGCAAAAAAAGAAGGTGCTAAATCTGCTGCTTGCTTGTTAAGCTCTGATAAATACACCTCTTTAATTCCTGCTTTGGGTATTGATGCTTATATTAACCCAAAGTCGACGACTATTTCACGTATATTACAATATGTTCGGCGCGGTAGAATCCGCGGTGTGCACTCTATTATGAATGGCGCAGGGGAAATAATTGAAGCTGAAGCACTTAATACCTCGCCATTGATTAACAAAGCATTGCGTGAGGTTGAATTGCCTGATGGAGTTCGCCTCGGAATGATTGTACGAAACGGAAAAATGATTATGCCCAATGGTGACCTGGTAATTAATGCTGGTGATAGAGTTGTGGTATTTGCTATTGCTAGCGCTGTAAAACAGGTTGAACAATTGTTTAGAGTTAGCATCGATTTCTTCTAAACCATCTGCAAACAACGAAGCTTTAACGGCAAAATTATGAATAAAAATGGCAGTATTTATTATTTGGGTATGGGGATTATTAGCGTTGGCTTAGCTGAGTTTATCTTAATGCTATTTGCAATTTTAATGGGAGATGCGCGCTCAATATATGCCTTTGGTGGTGCTGTTATCCTAAGTATTTTTTGCGGAACTGTACTTGTTCTTGCCGCAAAAGGAAACTTTGAAAGATTAGGTCGTCTAGATTCAATTTTATTATTGGTGTATTTATGGGTGGTTATACCTGTTTTTTCGGCCATTCCGTTTTATACTTATTTGGGCTCTTTTCTTTCAGCATATATTGAAACCGTATCGGCACTGACTACGACTGGTGCCAGCGTTATTGAAAGTGGGAAATATATTCCTCGGTCATTATTTTTATGGCGAAATCTATTGGCTTGGGCTGGTGGTTTATTAACCATTACCATGGTGATATTAATTCTTGCACCATTTGGTGCGGGTGGATTGCAAGATAAAAGTTCTAAATATCTTGGATCAAAATTTAGTAAAAGTAATAATTTTGCGCCTGTTTTAACCATGGTGGGTGGGGCCTATGGTATTATAACATTGATGCTAATCATTGCTCTTATGTTTGGTGGTGCGCGGCCTTTTGATGCGGTGAATATTATATTAAGCAGCGTTTCTACTGCGGGGTATAACTGGTATATTCAAGGTTTTGGTAGTTACCAATCTGCTTATAGTATTTTTATTATTATGCTTGCTATGTTTGTGGGATCAGCGGCAATTATTATATTTTTTAGACAGTATATCAACGCTAAAACACGATTGAGTTTTAATATTGAAGTGAAAATATTTTTGCTCATCTGTGTGTTTTTTGCGTTTCTTTTAACCGTCTATACTTATTTTACAAAACAAATGCCGATTGCAGAGGTGCTACAATATTATTTTTATGCATTATTTGACGCAATTTCTATCCTCTCCACAACTGGGTTGATACTTGATACGCAGTGGCAGCCGATTAATTTCTATTATATTTTGGCATTTATTGGTGGTGCATCATTTACCACTGCTGGTGGCATGAAGCTTTTTAGATTGTTGATATTTTTGAAATATACTAATATTGAAGTTGGCCGTTTAATCTACCCCAACAGTGTTTCTTCAAACCGGTTTTTAAATATGCGGCTGGACACCAAGTTTCTACGTTTAATTTGGAGTTTCTTCATTGCGTATTTGTTTTTAATTGTGGTGTTAGCGACAGTTATTGCCAGTTATAATTATGATTTAAATAGCAGTTTGTTAAACGCCATTGGTGCTGTAGCAAATATTGGACCATTTGCTGATTTTATGTTGGCTAAAGGTCAGGATATTGTTCCGTTTTCGCAACTTGAGAGCAGTTTGCAATTGTTTTTATGTATTGGAATGATTTTAGGTCGGCTTGAGGTGATTTCGGTGTTAGGCTTACTTAACTTAGCTTATTGGAAAAACAGATAAAGGAATACTCATGTCAAGAATTGCATATGTAAATGGCCAATTTGTGCCACATGGTGAAGCATTTGTACATATTGACGACCGAGGTTATCAATTTGCCGATGGTGTATATGAAGTTTGTGACATTAAGAATGGGCAAATTATTGATTTGGACGGCCATTTAGATCGATTAAACTATTCACTATCGGAATTACAAATGGCGCACCCGATGAGTAGAAATGCACTTATTGTGAAAATGAAACAGGTGATAAAACGTAACTATGTTAATAATGGATTGATTTATTTGCAGATTACCCGTGGTGTTGCACCGCGCGATCATGCTTTTCCTAATCATAAAGAATCTTCGATTGTTTTAACCGCAAAGTCGGTTTCACCACTTAAAAAATTGTCGCTATACAAAAATGGTATCTCGGTTATTACTGTTGAAGAAAATCGGTGGGCTAGGCCTGATATTAAGACCATTAGCCTTTTGCCAAATTGTTTGGCAAAGCAAGCAGCAAGAGAAGTTGGGGCTTATGAGGCTTGGTTTGTAGATGATGAGGGCTATGTAGTTGAAGGCAGCTCATCTAACGCTTGGATTATTAACAATAACAATGAAATAATTACCAAAAATCCGGATGGTAGCATTTTAAAAGGCATAACGCGGGCTGCAATTATGAAAGAAATTGAGGCAATGCAATTAGCGCTTGTTGAACGGGCTTTTACTTTAAGTGAAGCGATTGAGGCCAAGGAGGCCTTTATATCTTCGGCGACCACATTGGTGATGCCAATTGTAAAAATTGATAACCATGCGATCGGTGGTGGTGAAGTAGGTGAAATGGCTAAAAGTTTATTAGCAGAATTTTACAATTTTGCTCAAAAAACGGATATTTAGTGATTTAATACGGGGTTATTTGATTAAAGTTTAAGAAATGTTGTTTTTAATAGCTTTCTACTTGCTTTCCTAGTCTCTTTGTTTATATGCTCTCAAAACAAACTAAAATGGGGAAAATAATGGCATCCGAACGTTCGAATAATTTGCAAGACGTGTTTCTTAATAATGTTCGTAAAGAAAAAAACCCTGTTACGGTTTTTCTGGTAAATGGCGTAAAGCTACAGGGAATCGTAACTTGGTTTGATAATTTTAGCGTTTTATTACGCCGAGATGGTCACTCTCAATTGGTTTACAAACACGCAATATCGACAATAATGCCAACTACTCCAATTCAATTATATGATTTTGAAGATACAGAAGAAAAATAAAAATACATGTCTCCAACGGATGAAATAGAAAACACTTTAGAAGCCCAGCTTGAACGACTTGACGCAGATGTAGATATACATGACATTGAAACCGTGGCCGGTGACCATTGTTTTGTAATGCAGCCTGATTTTTCTAAAGTAAAGTCGGTTAAAATTGTTGGTCAATCTGAACATATTGATATGCGTAGTTACCAGTCGCAATTAGAAGAAGCGGTTGGGCTGGCTGAAGCCATTGATTTGAAAATTGTGGCGACCAATATTACTCGGGTTAACAAATTTACCCCAGCTACTCTATTTGGGAAGGGCAAGGTTGAAGAGCTTGGCCAAATGCTGGCATCTCACCTTACCAAATTGGTGGTTATCAATACCGTATTAACCCCAGTACAACAGCGTAACCTTGAGCAAGCTTGGGGCATTAAAGTCCTTGATAGGACTGGGTTAATTTTAGAAATTTTTGGTGCAAGGGCACAAACCAAAGAAGGTAAGCTACAGGTCACGCTGGCTAACTTAAACTACCAACGTGGTCGCTTGGTTCGGTCATGGACTCATTTGGAGCGCCAACGTGGTGGTACAGGCTTTGTTGGTGGCCCAGGTGAGACGCAAATTGAGTCTGATCGTCGTGCCATTCAAACACGCATTTCAAAAATAGAAAAACAATTGGCGCAAGTTAAGCGTACACGCGGTTTGCACCGTGCAGCGCGCCAAAAGGTACCATATCCTATTGTGGCTTTGGTTGGCTATACCAATGCGGGTAAATCTACTTTATTTAACAAATTGTCAGGGGCAAATGTACTGGTAAAAGACATGTTGTTTGCTACATTGGACCCAACGATGCGGCAAGTTGAATTGCCAACAGGCTTACCTGTTATTATGTCTGACACGGTTGGGTTTATCTCTAACTTACCGCATGAATTGGTTGCCGCTTTTAGAGCTACCCTTGAAGAAGTGCTTGAGGCGAATTTAATATTGCATGTTGAAGATGTATCATCTGCAGATCATGAAGCACAAAAATTAGACGTTGAGATGATTTTAAAGGGTCTTGGGGTAGGGGATGAGTTTTCAATTCCGATCATTCAGGTTTGGAATAAAATTGATCTGTTGGAACAAGATGATATCGAATCTATTGAGAATCTCGCCAATGATGATGCAGATATTATTGCCGTTTCTGCCGTTAAAACGACGGGTTTAATTGCATTATCAAAACGCATTGAACAGGTTTTACATAAGGATCATTATTTTTATAAAATGAGTTTATCACCTGCTAGAGGTGCGGAGTTGGCTTGGATATACCGCTATTGCCAAATTAAACAACGCGATGACTTAGAAGATGGCATGATTGATTTAAATGTGATGGTGGATGGGAAGCATAATGAGCAATTTAAAAATAAATTTGCTACAGAGCTTAACCTTGATTTACGTGAAGAATGGGAAAAGTAGTTTTAACGATGTAAACAACTTTTCCTAAAAACACCCATACAAGCAAAATGGTACGGCTTAATAGCGGCGGATAAGCCCAACTAATTTGCCTTGTACCGCCACGCGGTCGGGACCAAAAATGCGGGTTTCAAATGCTGGATTGGCTGCTTCCAGCGCTACACTATCACCTTTTTTGCGCAGACGTTTAAGAGTCGCTTCTTCGCCATCAATT
>JADGDI010000056.1 GCA_016744975.1 Hyphomicrobiales bacterium
GTATTAATTGGTCTTTTTATTGGTGCATCGATTAAGCTATTTATGTCTGCGCTTGGTATGGCTGCTATGGTGGTTGCGATGCAGACTGGACTTGGTTCGGCTATGAGTTTTGACCCAACTGCTGGCAGCCAAGCGCCATTTTTTGCAACTTTGATGAATTTAATGGCGATGACACTTATTTTCATTACAGATATTCATCATTTGTTTTTTAGTGCAATCATAGATTCTTATACTCTTTTTCCGACTAATAGCGCGAATTTTTTACCGATTGGGGATTTTGCTAAAATGGCGACGCAAAGCATTGCCAATAGTTTTTATTTAGCCATACAATTGTCATCTCCTTTTATATTATATGGCATTGTCTTTAACGTTGGGTTAGGCATATTGGCGAAGTTAATGCCACAAATTCAAGTATATTTTGTTGCCATGCCTGCCAATATAGCGATTGGCTTTATTTTAATGATGTTGCTGGTTGGCAGTATGGTTATGTGGTTTTTGGATCGATTCACCATTATGATGGAGGTGTTTGTAATATGATATTATGTTTGCAAAAACCTTGCTTGAGGTATGAGAATGGCTGAAGGCGATGATGGTGAAAAAACCGAAGAACCAACCCAGAAAAAACTAGATGACGCATTTAAAAAGGGTGATATTGCTAAAAGCCAAGAAGTGAACTTGTTTTTTGGACTAATTGCTGCAACGCTTGGTGTTATGTCTTTATCTGCCGTTATGAGCAATGACATGTTTAACATGTTGCGGCGATATATTGCTATACCCCATGATATATTATTAGATGAGGGCAGCATATTAACCCTTACTAAACAGATTGTTGCGGGAGCTGGTGCGGTGATGGCGTTGCCATTATTGTTGTTTATGGTGGCAGGCGTGATGGGTAATCTAGTGCAGCATAAGCCGTTATTTACCACTGAAAAAATCAAACCGAAAATAAACAAAATATCTTTATTTGCTGGTGCGAAGCGGATGTTTTCGTCGCAATCAATTGCCAATTTTTTGAAGAGCTTGTTTAAGCTTGTCGTTATTTCGGCTTTGATTGTTTGGACTGTTTGGCCTGATAAAGAATTGTTAAACCAGATGATAACGGTAGATTTGACTGGTTTGCTGTACATTATTTTAGAAATGGTGATTAAAATATTCATCATCGCTGCGATCGCCATGGCACCTATTGCATTTGCTGATTACATGTTTCAAAAGCAAACTTGGACAAAAAAGCAGCGTATGAGCATGAAAGAAATAAAAGATGAATATAAGCAGATGGAGGGTGACCCGCTTATTAAAGGTAAAATTAGGCAATTGAGAATGGAACGGGCGCGCGGGCGAATGATGCAAGAAGTACCAGGTGCTGCGGTGGTAATTACCAACCCAACCCATTATGCTGTAGCACTTAAGTTTGATGAAAGCATGCCAGTACCAATCTGTGTTGCGAAAGGCATTGATGAAGTTGCACTGCGTATACGTGAAGTTGCCAAAGATAATGATGTGACGATTGTAGAAAACCCGCCGCTTGCCCGAGCATTATTTGCCTCTATTGAATTAGAAGAAGAAATTCCTGCAGAACATTTTAAAGCGGTTGCACAAGTTATCGGCTATGTTATGCGTTTAAAAGGTAAGATAGAATGATAACTTGATTCGGCAGAGGAATTGAGATTATCTTTATAAATAGAAAATGTGTATTGAAATTTATTTTGGTGATTGTTTATGAACAAAATGGATCAGACTAAAACTGACTTAAACATCGTGGATGCTCCTACGGAAGAAAATAAAAACTATAGACGCCGTGGATATGGCTTTATATTTTTTGTTATGGCCCTTAGCTTGCTCGGCGTAATGACACTGAATTATTTTGGTATTGAGTTTGATTATTTGGTTCAATTTGGTCTGACGTTTACCGGTATTTTTGGGTTGGTTTGGCTTATCTTATTTATTGCTGGCTATGCACGTTTTGGCATTGACCAAGAGAGTATACAGAATTTTGAAGCGGTTGCTGATGGTTTGCGCGACGGTGTTGTTGTTACGGATGGAAGTGGGGGGGTGGTTTATTCTAACGCTGCCTATGCTAAGTTAACAAAGCTGATTAAGCAGGCAGAGGATGCTTATAAAAGCCCACCTGAAATTGCTTTTTCTGGCTCTTCGGAAATTAGTGCTGAATTGTATAACCTTGCCAATGCTGCAAAAAATGGTCTTTCTCATTATGCGGAAGTTCGGTTGCTGAGTGCAGGGCATGGCGGTGTTGAAAAATCTGTTTGGGTGTCAATTCAAATTTCAAAAATTGATTCTGGTGATTTTATTGGTGGTGCATTGTGGCAAATTCAAGATATTTCTGGGCGCTCTGACCACCAGGAGTTAATGATTAACAAACTTAGGCAGACGATTGATTATCTTGAAGATGCGCCAGTGGGTTTTTTGTCTAGCAGCCCTGATGGTGAAATATCGTTTATGAATAGCACCTTAGCGCGATGGCTCGGCGGTGTTAATGGCAATGATTTTGAACGCAAGAAAATGAGCCAAGTGGTTGGTGATAACGGTGCGATGATTATCAACTACCAAAATAAAAACTTTGAACCGACTGAAAATTTTAACATTGATCAAACTGTTATGGTTGATTTTATTAAAAAGAATGGTGCAAGTTTCCCTGCAAAGATATTACACCGTGTTAAAGTTGAGCATGGGGAAGTGAAAAAAGTTAGTTCATTTATTATGCCAGCAACCAACTTGAATGACAAAATGGCGGATGTAAATGCTGATGTTTTATTCTCTCGGTTTTTTAATAATGCGCCTTTGGGAATGGCGGCACTTGATGAAAATGGTGTGATTTTATCTGCAAACCCTGCATTTAGAGAGTTGTTTGATGCACAGAATGTGAATGATTGTTTGCTGACCGACATGGTCGCGCAAAGTAGTTCTAAGTCGATTGAACGAGCTGTAGAGCAAGCACTGGTTGGGAAGATTGAAGCAGTGCCTATTGATTTTATTAGTGGTAAAGATGGTCAGAATAGTGGGCAGTTATTTTTTAACCGTGTGCGGACTGGCGAAGGAACTGACGCTAATGATGTGGGAAATATTCAACTTGTGGTTTATGTTTATGATACAACGCAGCAAAGAACATTAGAGGCGCAATTCTCACAAGGACAAAAAATGCAGGCGATTGGCCAATTGGCTGGCGGCATCGCACATGATTTTAATAATTTTTTAACTGCTATTTTAGGTAATTGTGAGTTGCTATTATCAAACATCAAGCCATCTGACCCAAGCTTTGCAGATTTAATGGGTATCAAAAATAATGCCAATCGATCTGCGGGGCTTGTGCGACAATTGCTTGCTTTCTCTCGGCGACAAACTTTACGGCCAACACTGGTTATTCTGTCGGATTTAATATCGGATATGAATTTGCTGTTTGATCAATTAAAAGGCAACAATGTTGTAATAAATATTTATCATGGGCGGGATTTAGGCTTGGTTAAAGTGGATTATAATCAGCTTGAACAGGTTTTAATGAATTTGGTGGTTAATGCGAGCCATGCCATGCCAAAAGGTGGCGAGATTTCTATAAAAACATCAAATATCTCGGCAAATGAAGTGCGGGAGCTTGACCGAAGCGAGATTGACATTGAGGACTATGTAGTGATTAGCGTTGAGGATACAGGTACGGGTATGGTCGAATCGGTTCGGCGTAAAATATTTGAACCATTTTATACAACAAAGGAGACTGGTAAGGGCACAGGGCTTGGACTTTCTACAGCCTACGGCGTGATTAAACAAACCGGTGGGTATATTTATGTGGAAAGTGAGGAGGGAGTTGGCACTAAATTCTCAATTTATTTACCGCGGCAATATCCAAGTGAAGAAGCACTGAAGGAGCTGAGCGAACAACGCAACAAAAGTAAAGAAAAGCTTAAAGACCTTTCTGGTAAAGGGACAATTTTATTGGTTGATGACGAAGAAGGCGTGCGGAGCTTTGCCGTTAGGGCGCTACAGGCACGCGGATATAATATGCTTGAAGCTGAAGATGGGGTTGAAGCATTGGCGTTGTTAGAAGCCTATGAAGGGCGAATCGATTTGATTATATCGGACGTGATGATGCCTGAAATGGATGGGCCGACTATGCATAAAAACTTGCCTGAAAAATATAAACAAACGACTACAATATTTATGTCTGGGTACGCTGAAGAGGCGTACCGAGACCGTATTGCTGAAGATGCCAAGGTTGGGTTTTTGTCCAAGCCAGTTGGAATTAAGCAATTGGCAGAAACGGTGAAATTATATATAGATAGTTGCGACTAACTTGTGGATGAACAAAATTAGAACAATTTATATTTTTTCTTATTTTTCAGTGGGTTATATGGGCTTGACTTTGTGGAACAAAAAGAGTACATTTAATTTACAAAATAATTAAATTTCGGGATTAAGGGATAGAAAAATGGATAAAAATAAAGCATTGGCAGCTGCCTTAGGGCAAATTGAGAAAAATTTTGGCAAAGGCTCAGTGATGAAGCTTGGCAAAGCTGATGTGGTTGAAATTGAATCAATTCCCACAGGCTCTATTGGACTTGATATTGCACTTGGTATTGGCGGGTTGCCTAAAGGCCGAGTGATTGAAGTTTTTGGGCCTGAATCATCCGGTAAAACAACATTGGCTTTGCATATTTTGGCCGAGGCACAGAAACTTGGTGGGGTTTGTGCTTTTGTTGATGCTGAGCATGCACTTGACCCTGTATATGCCAAGAAACTTGGTGTTGATTTAGATGAGCTGTTGATTTCGCAACCAGATAATGGTGAGCAAGCGCTTGAAATAACCGATACATTGGTGCGTTCTGGTGCTGTTTCAGTATTGGTTGTTGACTCAGTGGCTGCCCTTACACCTAGGGCAGAACTTGAAGGGGAAATGGGCGATAGTTTGCCTGGGTTACAAGCACGGTTGATGAGTCAGGCATTGCGAAAATTGACGGGGAGCATAGCAAAATCCAATACAATGGTAATATTTATCAACCAATTACGGATGAAGATTGGTGTGATGTTTGGTAACCCTGAAGTGACAACAGGCGGTAACGCCTTGAAGTTTTATGCTTCGGTGCGGATTGATATTCGTAAAAGTTCGGCGATTAAAAGTAAAGATGAGGTTATTGGCAATTTAACCAAAATTAAGGTGGTTAAAAATAAAGTTGCGCCGCCATTTAAATTGGTTGAATTTGATATTATGTATGGCGAGGGTATTTCTAAGCTTGGTGAATTAGTTGACATGGGTGTTAACCATGGTGTTGTTGAAAAATCTGGGTCTTGGTATTCATACGATAGCCAACGCATTGGGCAAGGCCGTGAAAATGTAAAACGCTTTTTAGGTGAAAATCCGGAAATGGCCGATGAGATTGAACGGTTAATTAAAGATAAAGCTGGCCTTAACGGTGAAAATGAAGAAGCTGATAAAAAGGTGAAAGATACTGGTAATGTTGAAAAACTGAATAGTGCATAAATCGAATAATATTATATTGTGAAGAGAGAGTTGATTACTCTCTTTTTATGTTTTGTGCGTTGAAAATATTTTGGCAACTGGCTATAAACATATTTAATTAATTTTAATTGCCGCTATGTGGCTATATTGAGTGTATGTATGTCGACTGTAAATGAAATTCGTAGTAAATTTTTAGATTTTTTTGTAAAAAACGGACATCAAGAATTGGCGTCTGGCCCTTTAGTGCCGCTTAATGACCCAACTTTAATGTTTGCAAATGCAGGTATGAACCAATTTAAAAATATTTTTACTGGTGTTGAACAGTCTAAATTTTCCCGTGCAGTAACATCTCAAAAATGTGTTCGGGCTGGTGGTAAGCATAATGACTTGGATAATGTAGGTTATACCGCAAGACATCATACTTTTTTTGAAATGTTGGGGAATTTTTCATTTGGCGATTATTTTAAGGAAGAGGCTATTGAGATGGCCTGGACTTTACTGACAAAAGAATATGGATTGAATAAAGATAAATTATTGGTGACGATTTATCATACAGACGATGAAGCAGCGACGATATGGAAAAAGGTTGCAGGACTTTCTGATAGTAAGATTATTCGCATTGCGACGGATGATAATTTTTGGACAATGGGTGATACTGGCCCCTGTGGGCCTTGTTCAGAGATTTTTTATGACCATGGTGAACATATTTGGGGTGGCCCTCCTGGTAGTAAAGATGAAGATGGTGATAGGTTTATTGAAATTTGGAATTTGGTTTTCATGCAGCATGAAAATTTGACGGATGGCTCTAGAATAGATTTGCCGAACCGTAATATTGATACTGGAATGGGGCTTGAGAGACTTTCTGCATTATTACAAGGCAGCCATGACAATTACGAAACTGATATGATGAAAGCATTGATTAATGCTTCTGCTGAGTTTAGTGGTGTTGATGCTTATGGTGAACAGAATGTTTCGCACCGAGTGATTGCAGATCACTTGCGCAGCGTGAGTTTTTTGATAGCGGATGGTGTATTACCTTCTAATGAAGGACGTGGCTATGTCTTGAGACGAATTATGCGCCGAGCAATGCGACATATTGAGATGTTGGGCGTTAAGGACCCGATGATGTATAAGTTGTTGCCAGCTTTAATTACACAAATGGGACAAGCATATCCAGAGCTTGGACGTGCTGAAAGTTTAATTAGCGAAACGATGAAGCTTGAGGAAATGCGCTTTAAAAAAACGCTTGATAAGGGATTGCGAATTTTAGATGATGCAACGCGTGAACTTAAAGAAGGTGATAGTCTTGAAGGCAATGTTGCTTTTAAATTATATGATACTTATGGTTTTCCGTTTGACTTGACAGTGGATGCACTTCGCGAACGTAATTTGACGGTCGATAAGGTTGGTTTTGATGTTGCAATGGAAGAGCAACGGGCTAAAGCTCGCGCTAATTGGAGCGGTGCGGGGGGCGAGGCAGATGAAAAAATTTGGTTCGATATAAAAGACAAAGTTGGTGCTACTGAGTTTTTGGGGTATAGCTCGGAAATAGCTGAAGGCGAGCTATTGGCAATTGTTAAAGATGGAAAATCTGTTGAGCAAGCTGAAATTGGTGATGATGTATCGTTGATTATGAATCAAACAGCTTTTTACGCTGAGTCAGGTGGTCAGGTTGGTGACCATGGTGAAATGTATAATGATGACGTTAAAATTCATATTAGCAACTCTCTTAAAAAAGTTGGAGATTTGTTTGTTCATTATGGCAAGCTGGTTGAGGGTAAAGTTTCTGTCGGCGATGCATTGGTTATGAATGTAGATGCTGTACGCCGTCGGTCTATACGTGCAAATCATAGCGCCACACATTTGTTACATCAAGCGTTGCGAGATAAATTAGGCGACCATATTGCACAAAAGGGTTCATTGGTTTCAGATGAGCGTTTGAGATTTGACTTTAATCATACTAAACCAGTTAGTGATGATGAGTTAAGCGTTATTGAGCAAACTGTTAATCGCCAAATTGTTGATAATAGCATGGTTAATACACGTATTATGGATCAAGAAGATGCAGTTAAGTCTGGTGCGATGGCATTGTTTGGTGAGAAATATGGTGATGAAGTTCGTGTTGTGAGTATGGGTAATATTGAGAATGATAAACCTTATTCAGTTGAACTCTGTGGCGGTACGCATGTTAAGCAAACTGGTGATATTGGGCTGATGAAAATAGTTGCAGAAACATCTGTTGCTTCGGGTGTGCGTCGCGTTGAGGCTTTGACTTCAGATAAAGCACAGGCATATTTAGGCTTGCAAGACAAGCGGGTTAAGCAAGCAGCTAGTATTTTAAAGACCACCCCTGATCAGCTAACAGATCGTTTGGCGCAACTGGTTTCTGAGCGCAAACAATTGGAAAAGGAAATAGCAGATGCTAAGCGCCAATTGGCAGTTGGCGGCGGCGCCGCTGAAAATAGTAGTAGGGATATTAATGGAGTTTGTTTTGATGGACGGGTGATCAATAATATTGCTGCCAAGGAATTGCGCGGTATTGTTGATGAGGCAAAAACCAAGCATGGTTCTGGTGTTATTGTTGTGATTGGAATTTCAGAAGAGGGCAAGGCTGGTATTTCTGTCGGTGTTACTAAGGATTTAACGGATCGATTTAATGCGGTTGATTTGGTGCGTATTGGCTCTGCGATATTGGGCGGTAAAGGCGGCGGTGGTCGGCCTGATATGGCGCAAGCTGGTGGCCCAAACGGCAAAATGGGTGATGATGCGATTGAGGCAATTGCAAAAGTGATAGAAAGTTAGATTGGTTTATTTATGGATGGGGTAGCTAAAAGCATACGGTATAAGACCTATATTTTGCTAGAGGTGAACCCTGCTAACTTTTTGCCATCAAGATTATTAAATGGTTTTTTAATCTTGCTTATTATTTCCAATGTATTTGCATTTACCTTAGGCACTGTTGCTAGCTTAGCAAGTAGATATGGCCCGTTTTTTGAATGGTTTAATGTATTTTCGGTTATAATATTTAGCATTGAATATCTGGCACGATTGTGGTGTGTTGTTGAATACCCTCACTTTAAACATCTTGACCCTTGGCGGGCTCGGTATTCTTATATGATAAGGCCTATTGCATTTATTGATTTAATTGCAATATTGCCTTTTTATCTTGGTAATATTTTTGGCATTGATTTACGGGGCTTACGTATATTGCGTTTGTTGCGTATTTTGAAGCTAGCTCGTTACTCCCCTGCGATAGAAGCTTTGGGACGTACGGTATATAATGAAAGACGCGCGCTTTGGGGTACGTTAATTATTATGATTTGCCTAATTTTGTTTAGTTCTACTTTGATGTATATGATTGAAAAGGATGTACAGCCAGAGAAATTTGGTTCGATACCGATAACAGCTTGGTGGGCGGTTTCTACTTTGACTACGATTGGGTATGGTGATGCCGTGCCGATTACGGTGGCTGGGAAGTTTGTTGGCGGTGTGTTTATGATGTTGGGTTTGGGTATGTTTGCACTGCCTATTGGAATATTGGCTACAGGTTTTAGCCAAGAAGCTAATAAGCGGCAATTTGTTATTAGTTGGGGCATGGTTTCTCGTGTGCCTGTATTTCATGGACTGAATGCTGAAACCATATCCAGTATAATGAGCATGTTAGATTCTAGAACTTATAGTGCAAGCGAAGTTATTTTTAGAGCGGGGGACCCAGCTGAGCAGATGTATTTTATTACTTCTGGTATGGCACGAGTTGAAACGGATGAAGGCATTTTTGAATTGAAAGATGGTGACTATTTTGGTGAGTTGGCTTTGTTGGAAGGGCGTACTCATGCCAGTTCGATAAGTGCAATTACGCAATTGCATGTGCTTGAGTTGGATAAAAATGATTTCCAGTATCTATTAAATATTCATCCTGAGATTAACCAGAAAATACGCGAAGAAGCTATGGTTCGGCAAAACGAAGTTGCAACGGCGATGAGTGACGATCGACATAATGTTTAAAATTGGTCTATATCATCTGTCCAGATACCACCTTTATAGCCTGCATCTATGAGCGTTTTGGCACTGATGGTTGGCATGCCTTGCGAGCCTGTTAAGAATTTTTTATTGATATTGGCGGTAACGAAGACCTCACTATTAACACCTGCCATGCGGTTTAAGAATTTGTTTGGCCAGCCCCAAATCAGGGGGGTTAAATTTTGGGGGATCAATAGAATGTTGTTTTTACAAGAATTGGGAACCACTGCGCTCCAACCAATTAGTATGTAATCTTTTACACAAGCTTTGAAACTGCTTTTTGTCATGATTGGCATGTTGGGGAAATGTTTGATTAAATATTCGCGTTGCTTATATTGACCGCCATATATCATCAGGTTATTTTGTTGTGACTGGGGGAGGGTGCTAATTATATTTGCTAATAATTTTGTTTCATCTAACCTTTTACTTTTGATATTAATTAGAAATTTTTTATTTGGGAATTTATTAAAAACTTCCATAATCTCTGGCATTTTTCCTATATATTTATTGCGGAATGGGTATGTTTCTCCGCTATTAGCTGTGTATCCATAGCCAATATCTAATGTTTTAAGATATGCCATATCAAAATCTTGTGTGGTGCCTTGGCTTTGCGTTCGGCAGCCAAGTGACCAATCATGGAAGATTGCTAATTTATTATCAGTTGTGATATGAATGTCAAATTCGACAATATTTGCGCCTTTAGAAAATGCAAATTGCATGCTTTCTAAAGTATTTTCGATGTATAAATGTTTGGGAGGGTAAATGATTTTGGCGGTGCAGGTATCGTTTTTTAGCCCATCCTTAGGGAAGGTTTGCGCGGCACCTCGATGGGCTAATATTGTTGCTTGTTTGGCTGCTGGACTTGTAAATAGACTGGTATTGTTTAGCCAGAGCCCCACCCCAATGACGAGAAATCCTAAACCAATTCTATAGCGTTTTTTCATTCAGCTCAAACCTGATATTATCAATAAGTCTCGCGGTGCCAATATGGGCGGCGATGAATATTGCTAATTTATGATTTGCAACTGTGGCGATTTCAAGATTGTCTTGTTGTCTGATTTCAAAATAGTCGGCTTTAAAACCTGAGTCATTAATGATCATAATGGCTTGTTTTTCTATTTCGCGGAAATTGGTTTCTCCATCTTGAATATTTTGTTTAATGATGTTTAGAATTTGATTTAGCCGGGGGGCTATTTCTAATTGTTCTGCTGTTAAATAGCCATTACGCGAACTGAGGGCAAGACCATTTTTTTTTTGTTTTATTTGCGCGCCCATAACCTTGATTGGTAAACAGAGGTCGATAACCATTTGCTTAATAACTAAAAATTGTTGGTAATCTTTTAGACCAAAAATGGCATGATCTGGTGTAATTATATTGAAAAGTTTGGCGACAATGGTGGCAACCCCCGTAAAGTGACCAGGTCGGCTTTCTCCGCATAAAATGCCGTCAAGTGCATTTACGCTAACCAGTGTTTTCGAGTGATTGCCGTTTGGGTAGATTTCGGTACTGCTCGGCATGAAAATATAGTTGCAGTTGGCTGTTTCAAGTTTTTGTTGGTCAGCTTCAAATGTTTTAGGGTAGGCGTCTAAATCTTCATTTTTACCAAATTGCAACGGGTTTACATAGATACTAGTAATGACGATATCGGCATGGCGACACATTTTTTCAACCAGTGAAATATGGCCTTGATGTAAATTGCCCATGGTTGGTACTAAACCAATGGATTGGCCAGCTTGACGATGAGACTTTACAATGTCACGTATTTCAGTGATAGATTTTATGATTTTCATGGAAGTTTAACTTTCAAAGCTATGTTCGGCTTTCGGATAGTCGCCATTTTTGACTTCATCGCCAAACATTTGAATGGCTGCTTGAATTGAGTTGGTTTGGGCTAGGTAATTTTTGGCGAAACGAGCAGGTTTATGAGTGAGGCCTAATATGTCTTGTATCACTAGGACTTGGGCATCAGTGTGTTTGCCAGCGCCAATGCCGATTACTGGAATGGAGACTGCCTCGGTGATGGTTTGGGCTAGCTCGGTTGGTACGCATTCTAACAGGATTAGTTTGGCGCCGAGTTTTTCGGCGGAAATTGCATTTCTGAGTATTTCTTGTGCGCTGCTGTCATCACGGCCTTGGATCTTATAACCGCCTAACTGATTTACAAATTGTGGCGTAAGGCCAAAATGGGCGCAAACTGGTATGCCTTGTTGGCAAAGTTTTTCGATGATTGGCATTAGCCATTGTTTGCCTTCGAGTTTGACAATTTCGCCACCTGCGCGCATTAATTGTGCAGCATTGGTTAGGGCGTCAGTTGGTGTTGAATAGGTTGCAAATGGCATGTCGACCATAATAAGTGCAGATTTGGCACCAGCTAAGACAGCTTTGGTGTGATAAATCATGTCATTAATGGTGACGGGCAGGGTGGATTTGTGGCCTTGAATGGTCATGCCCAAGCTATCGCCAACTAGAATAACCTCTATGCCTGCTTGGTCTATGGCTTTGGCGAGTGAAAAATCATATGCAGTTAGGACTGAGAATTTTAATTTTTTATTTTTGAGCTTTTGCAATTTTGGCAGCGTGGTTTTAACTGCCACTTTGCTGCCATAAAAAGTTTGATCGGTCATGAATTACCCATTTCAATTTATATGGTTTCTTTTAAAAGAAATTCTGTAAATTGAACACTAGTATTTAGACCCATTCATTAATTATTTTTTGCGTTGCGATAAAGACTTGTTACCGTGATGTCGCGGAAATAAGTGCATTGGTTTTCTAAAGATGCATAACGAATGTTTTTATAGTCGTTTTCATAGCTTTTCATTTTTTTATTAAAATCGGCATTGCCTTTTACGATAAAATATACAGGCCAATTGGTATAGCTTTTTGCAACAATTTTTGCCGTGGAATGGCTGCCGCGTTTTTTTAATGCATTAACCATAAGGGATCGGGTTTTTGAACCCAGTTGGTCATGCATGTTTTTTAAGCTTGTGCATGAATTGCCAACATATTCTGACGTAACGCAAGCGCCGAGGAAAGGAATGGTTGAAATGACTAAAAGTAGTTTTGTGATTTTTTGCATGAATATATTACCAATTTAATTTAAACTCTGCGTAATTCATAAATAAATATGGTTAGCAAATGATGAACAAGCATAAAAAAAGGGCGCTGCAAATGCAACACCCTTTTGTTAACTAATGTGAAACTATGCCATAGCTTTTTGTAGGTTTTCATCAATTTTATCTAAAAAGCCAGTGGTTGATAGCCATTTTTGTTGTGGGCCAACTAAAAGTGCTAGATCTTTGGTCATGTAGCCACTTTCGATGGTTTCAACCACGACACGTTCTAATGTATCTGAGAAGTTTGCTAGTTCTTGATTGTTGTCAAGCTTAGCACGGTGGGCTAAACCACGTGACCATGCAAAGATGGAAGCGGTTGAGTTTGTGCTGGTTTCCTCGCCCTTTTGATGCAGACGGTAATGGCGGGTAACCGTGCCATGTGCGGCTTCGGCTTCAACTGTTTTGCCATCTGGTGACATTAATACGCTGGTCATTAGGCCGAGTGAACCAAAGCCTTGAGCTACTGTGTCTGACTGTACATCGCCATCATAGTTTTTACATGCCCAGATATAATTGCCGTTCCATTTCATGGCACATGCTACCATGTCATCAATCAAACGATGTTCATAAGTGATACCAATTTCGTCAAATTTTTCTTTAAACTCGGTTTCGAACACTTCTTGGAACAAATCTTTAAAGCGGCCATCATAAGCTTTAAGAATGGTATTTTTTGTTGATAAATATACAGGCCATTTACGGATAATGCCATAATTCATACATGAGCGGGCAAAGTCGCGAATCGAATCATCAAGATTATACATGCCCATGGCGATGCCTTCTGATGGAAATTCGAATATTTCGCGTTCTATTGTGTCGCTGCCATCTTCGGATTCCCATTTCATGGTAAGTTTGCCTTTACCAGGAACTTTGAAATCTGTTGCGCGATATTGATCACCATAGGCATGGCGGCCAATGACGATTGGTGATGTCCAGCCTGGGACAAGACGTGGTACATTTTTACAAATGATTGGTTCACGGAATACAACACCGCCTAAAATGTTACGGATGGTACCGTTTGGAGAGCGCCACATTTTTTTTAGGTTAAATTCTTCTACACGGTCTTCATCAGGTGTGATGGTTGCACATTTAATGCCAACGCCATATTTTTTAATGGCTTCTGCGCTATCGATGGTGATTTGATCGTCTGTTTCATCGCGTTTCTCGACGCTTAGGTCATAATATTTAATATCAAGATCAAGATATGGGTGAATTAGCTTGTCTTTAATGAAGTGCCAAATGATCCTTGTCATTTCATCGCCGTCTAGCTCAACAACGGGGTTTGCTACCTTAATTTTTGACATATTACGCCTCTCAACTTATTTGATTTTTGGAATGTGCTTTGTATAGCAGAGAATAAGTGTAGGTCAAAGCCATCGGCGCTTAAAAAGGTGATAATAACAGCTAATCTGGCACTAAAATGCTATATTTATTAAAAATGCTACTCAAAGGTGGATGGCTATTAAACTGTCAGCAATATGACAGCAAAAGATGTTTATTGCGCGAACGCCCAAGATGGGCTATTTATGCGCGAAATATATGACAATTAAGAGTGAAATTATGGCAGGAACAAATGCACGAGAAACCCTGATTTGTGATGGGCCAGCGATTATTTTGGTTGGTGCGCAACTGGGTGAAAATATTGGTATGGCGGCAAGGGCAATGGCGAATTTTGGGCTTGTGGATTTACGCTTAGTTAAGCCGCGAGACGGCTGGCCTTCGGATAAGGCGCGCAGTGCATCTAGTGGTGCTTTGCATGTGATTGATGGTGCTAGGGTTTTTGAGACCACCGAAGAAGCGATTGCTGATTTGAATTTTGTTTTGGCGACGACCGCTAGGCGACGCGATATGGTTAAAGAAATTTACCATGCAGAACAAGCGGGTATAAAGATGCGCTCTTGTATTGATTCGGGCATGAAGGTTGGTTATTTGTTTGGCCGCGAAAAGTCTGGCTTAGATAATGATGATATTGCGCTGGCTGACGCCATTGTTACTTTTGCGGTTAACCCTGGGTTTTCTAGTATCAACTTGGCACAGTCGGTTTTGTTGATTGGTCATGAATGGTTTAAAACCCGTGATAATATTACTTATGGTGATGGTGATATGGATGGCGGGGCGATTTTAGAAACTGGACTTCATGCGCCCACTAGCCCGCCTGCAGAAAAACAAGATTTGGTTCGGTTTTTTGAGCATTTGGAAACTGAATTGGATGTAACTGGCTTTCTACACCCCGTTGAGAAACGCGATGCGATGGCGCGAAATATTCGCAATATGTTTCAGCGTAGTGCGCTTACTCACCAAGAGGTGCAGACTTTACGCGGGATTGTGACCGCGCTTACCAAGCATAATAGGCGGGTAGCAAAAAAGCAGGTGATTGAAGAGTATTTGGCTCAACAAAAATAGCGATGATTATATGAATCAAAGTGTTGCGAAGCATATTTTAGTGATTGATTCAGGTATTGGTGGGTTGGGCATATTGGCTCAGTTGCAGAAATTAATACCGAATGCTTGCTATCGTTATGTGGCAGATGAGGCATATTTCCCTTATGGGCAATTGAGTGATGATATTTTGTGCCAACGGGTTTTTGCGATTGCCCGTGCGATTGAGGTGATGCAAAAAATTGATTGTATTGTTGTGGCCTGTAATACGGCTAGTGTGATTGTTTTAGAAAGTTTGCGAGCTGAGTTTGATTTTCCGATTGTTGGGATTGTACCTGCTATAAAGGTGGCAGCAGAACGCACTAAGACTAACTGCTTTGCCGTGTTAGCTACGGTTGCAACGGCATCTGGCGACTATATTCAGACATTGATTGATCAATTTGCGCAAGATTGTGATGTGCGGGTATTGGGTTGTAAAAAACTAGCTGATATGGCCGAGCAGAAAATGTTTGGGCAGCATATCTCTGGCGAACAATTGCGCACTGAAATTGCTGAAGTTTTTAAAGGGGATGGGCAACTTGATCAGATTGTTTTAGGCTGCACCCATTATTCTGTTTTGTTGGAAGATCTAAAATCTGCTGTGCCTTATAGGGTTGCTTGGGTGGATCCTGCTTTGGCAGTTGCCAAGCGGGTATTGTTGTTGCTTGGTGATTTGCCAGTAGGTGAGGGTGGGTCTGTTTGCTATTATACCAGTGCTGCTGTAAGCCGATATAGGAGGTTAGAGCAGCTTAAATTTCAGTATTTGGTGGTTACTTGAATTCAACAAACGAGTCTGGATATTACTACAACTTACTGATATTATTTATTAAAATATATGCAGTTAATGTATTGATTCAGTTTATATCGGGTCTGACGTGAGTCTAAGATTGTTTGTTTTTATGATTAGATTCACAAGTGTATTTTAGCCTTTGGGTGGAATTTTAATGTATAGAATCAACTTGGGTTTAACCATGGTTGAATTAGTTGTGTGAGAAATAGTGCTAAAATTAGGCTGAGCTTGACATGACTTATGATTTTGATTAAAAACCAACTGATTATTGAAGGCGCTATTAATGTGCCTTACGGATATCATAATAAAAACATCTGTGGTGCTTGCACCTGTCGGTGAGTTTTAAGAATTAGCTTAAAGTCACCTAGGAAGATAAACGATATTGGAATTAGTATGACTAAACGTCACTCTACTAAATATAAAATTGACCGCCGTATGGGCGAAAATATTTGGGGTCGTGCAAAAAGCCCTGTAAATCGCCGTGATTATGGCCCAGGTGAACATGGCCAAGGCCGTAAAGGTAAACCATCTGACTTTGGTATTCAGCTTAAAGCCAAGCAAAAGCTTAAAGGCTATTATGGTAATATTTCAGAAAAGCAGTTCCGCTCGATCTTTAAAGAAGCTAGCCGTATTAAAGGTGATACCAGCGAAAACCTAATTGGTTTGCTTGAACGCCGCTTGGACACACTTGTATACCGTGCTAAATTTGTACCGACTGTATTTGCTGCACGCCAATTTGTAAACCATGGTCATGTGACTGTGAACGGCCAACGTGTTAACATTCCATCTTACCGTGTTAAAACAGGTGATGTGATTCAAATTCGTGAAAAAAGCCGTCAGTTAGAAATCGTATTGCTTGCTATTGATAGTGCTGAGCGTGATGTGCCTGATTATATGACTGTTGAACATGGTGGTACAATGACTGTTACTTTGAACAGCATTCCTAACCTTGCTGATGTGCCTTACCCAGTGCAAATGGAACCAAATCTAGTGGTCGAATTCTATTCACGTTAATCGGTAAAATCGCTAATATTTTTAGCGATAAGCGCTTTAGAAAAATTAGAGGCCATCTCGTTGAGGTGGCTTTTTTATTTGTTTAGATTTTGCTATCAGCTGAAGCTATAAAAAAAAGCCGCTACAGATGTAACGGCTTTATGCATTAATTAATTTGGTTAGAAAACTAAGCGCTTTCGGTGATGCTGTAGGCAATGGATTTGCTATCTAACAGACCACGGATTTCACCAGTTTCAAACATATCACGCAAAATGTCTGCACCGCCGATAAATTCGCCTTTGATATAAAGTTGCGGAATGGTTGGCCAGTCTGAATAGTCTTTAATGGCTTGGCGCACTTCATCATTTTCTAGTACGTTGACATCGAAATAATCGATATTCAAATAGCCTAGAATTTGTGTTACCAGACCAGAGAAGCCACATTGTGGAAAGTCTTTGGTACCTTTTATAAATAGCACAACGTCATTATTTTTAACGGTTGTTTCAATATAGTTTTTTGCTTCGCTCATTTTACTGCCTTTACGGTTAAGATGGAATTTCGGTTTGTAAAGATAAGGCGTGTAAGACACCACCCATATTACCCTTGAGTGCTTTGTAAACCAGTTGATGCTGACTAACGCGGCTTTTTCCGATAAATTCTTTGGAGATAACACGCGCCATATAATGGTCACCATCGCCAGCCATGTCGGTGATTGTAACCTTGGCATCTGGCAAAGCCTCGATGATCATGTCTTCAATTTCTTTGGCTTCCATTGCCATAATATAGCTCCGCTTTTTGTAACTTTTCTATCTTGACTTTGATCTTAATTCTTTTCCATGAAGTTTGGCAACCAATTTTCGTGAATTTGTTTTAATTTCGATACCGAGATGGGGCGCGTTTCATCAATGGTTATACGCGTTCCGATAACTGTGCCTAGTAGGCGGATTGTCACACCCAGCTCATTGGCTTGTTTTAAGATACTAGCGACACCGCCTGGCGGTACAGTGATGATGTAACGGGACTGATCTTCGCCAAATAATGCCGCATGTTCGGGCAGTTTTGTATCGGATATTTTAATATCAGCGCCTAAACCTGTTTTCATTGCCATTTCGGCAATAGCGAGATATAGGCCGCCATCTGAAATATCATGCACCGCATTAACTTGTTCATTCTGAATTAAGTTACGAACAAAGTTGCCGTTTTTAAGTTCTTCAGCTAGATCTACTTTTGGGGCTTGGCCAATATTTTTGCCTAAAACTTCTTCGGTATATGTGCTGCAGCCTAGATGGCCCGCTTCTTTACCGATGAGTAGAATGTTATCACCTTCATTTTTGAAGCCATATGTCATCATTTTTGAGGTATCATTAAGCAGGCCAACGCCGCCAATAGCTGGTGTTGGCATAATGCCCGTGCCACTGGTTTCATTATAAAGCGATACATTGCCTGAAACGACAGGATATTCTAACGCTGTACAGGCTTCGATCATGCCTTTGATAGCGCCTACAAATTGCCCCATAATTTCGGGGCGTTCAGGGTTACCGAAATTCATGCAGTCGGTAATAGCAAGTGGCTGTGCGCCAACTGCCGTGATGTTGCGCCATGTTTCGGCAACGGCTTGTTTGCCACCTTCGAACGGGTCAGCAAAAACATATCGCGGGGTGACGTCGGTTGAAATGGCCAAAGCCTTGTTGGTATCATGCACACGAACCACGGCCGCATCGCCGCCTGGACGGGCTATTGTATCGCCCATTACCATATGGTCATATTGCTCCCACACCCATTTGCGTGAGCAATGGTTTGGTGAACCTATAATTTGTTGTAATGCTTCGGTGATAGAACTTGGTGCTGGAAAATCTTCTAGCGCGACATGATTTGGTAATTTGGTTTCAACCCAGGGG
>JADGDI010000057.1 GCA_016744975.1 Hyphomicrobiales bacterium
GTGAAGGTATAGTTTAAAAAGTCCGATAAACTTGCATAATGATAATCGCCGTTTTTATCTTTTTCAGGCGCTTGGCCTTGGTAGCCAGATTTCTTTGGGTTGACTTCAGGTAGAGGCTGGGCTTGCTTTTTGCTTGTGCTTTTGCCTGTATTCATCCATTTAGGTTGAGGCCTAGCCATTTGACCTTGAGTAATCTGAACTTGCGCACCTTGGCTTTGAGATGGCGGAGGCGGTAGGCTGTCATAATTCTGGCCGAGAGATTTTAAATCACGCGCATTTGGGCTAAATCCAAGCGGTTGCATCCCGTTGATTGTTTGTTGCATTTTCTCAACCGCTGGCATTTTTTGTTTCATCTGACCTGAACCGCTAGTAACCATTTTTGCGGCTTCTTGCTCTGGGTCGCTCACCTGATACTGGTTCAAATATTGCTGATTTATACCGCTCTGAGCCATTGAGCCACCGCCATAAGCGGGTGTTTGCGCCATAACGCCGAAACCGCCCTCAACAAAAGGTTTCTGCATTTCTACAGCATCGGGCAATTGTTGAGCTTCGCCCATCGGCACGGCATCAGGGAGCTGTTGTTGCATCGGTGTAGCGATTGGCAATTGATTTTGCTGCTGTTGCTGTTGCGCTGCAATTAATTGAGCATCCATTGCATCAAACGTATTCGATGAGACATGCGGGTTAACAGGCTGTTGTGACATATTAAACGCGGCTAGTAAGTCGTTTGACATTGGGACATAGGTAGGTTGTGGCATATTATTGGCCTTTCTGATTTAAAGTTTCGATAATGGCTAGAGCGGCTTCTCTGTCATTTTGATCGCCATTTTGTGCAATAATCGCCAACCTTGCGATATGGCCCTGTAAAGCTGCAGGACGCATCGTTGCGCCTTTTGCGAGCCAATTAATGACCTTTGGGCTAGTTAGCGCCACCGAAAAAACCTTACTGCTAAAAAGTCCCGTTCCTATCATACCAAAAGAGGCTGGGTTTACGGATGATAGGGCGAGGGCGGTTGCGCCTAACTTATCAGCAGTCCCTGATGGGTTTGCAAGAACTTTGCCTGAGCTTTTAACACTTTCAGCTACACGGGCTAGTATGTCAAAATCTCGCTTCATTTGAGGGTTTTTCGAAAATAATATCCGCTTAGTATCAACGGGTAATTTATTCCAATTTGTTAAAAAGGTGTCACTTGAGAAAATGCTACCGACCGCGTCTTGATGCCCTGCGTTGGCTTTGCCTAAATTATCCAATTGATTAGCAACATAAACACCCCATTCATCGGTATTCAAAGAGCGGCGTACCGTATTTAACAATTTAACGCCCTTACCGCCTGAACTTTCTAGCAATTTAGTAATATGAGCATCGTCACCTTTCTTCATTACATTATTGAGCTGAGTTTCAAGTGTTTGCTTAAAGCGCTTATGATGATTACTTGCTCTGCTTACGGCTTGCTTGGCTTGCTCACTAATTGCGCCCGCCGCCTCGTCTGCATCTTCAATAATGGCGCCATATAGACGTTTATAATCGCCAGAACTTTCATTGTTATGGTTTTTAGCCTTTTTCCAAATACGCTTCTTAAGTGGCTTAATTGCTTCGTATGGCAACATGTTATTATTGGCAGCGTCCAATTTAATAGCTTCGGCCAATTTTAATAATTCTGGGTCGTCAAGAACACCTGATACATTCTCAGCACCTTTTACAGTGTCGGTCAATTCGTCAAGCAGCTCTCGGGTTCGTGCCATCGGGACGGGCGTTTGTTTTGGAACGAGGGCATCAACTTTTGAATAAAGGTGATTACTTCTTTTTTCGGCACGGTCTATGAAACCGTCTAAACCTTTTCGAACAACACCGCCAACATCCTGTTTAGTAGCGCCTGTTCCGTCCAATGCCTCAACGTGTTTTGCAATTGTGTTTTGTATAGCATCATGAGTTTTTTGAGCAGCAGCATTAAACCTCTTACCTGCGAATGGTGCTTTTTTAAGCAAATTTTCTGCGCCAATAACTTTGTTTTGACCGGTGACTTGCCCAACGGTTGGAGCGGCATCAATATCTTTGAAATCTTGGATAGTTTCTTTAATTTTATCCAGTGATTTATCGCCAGCGCCCAAAACTTTTTTTGGTGCAGTTTGGAATACTTTCTTTAAAGCCGAAGGAGTGAAGCCGCCAAATATATCAGCAGCAGCAATCGCATATGGATTGTCTGTATTCTCTTTTGTAATGCCACCAGCAGCGCCTGCAGAAGCGCCTAGCAACCCTTCGGTGACTAGATTTTTCATATATCCCGCTGCATTATCGGCATATTTTAAATTCTTAAGCGCGCCCGCTGGCATCATCATTTCAGCCGCAAAAGTTCCAGCCCGTCTTGCAATCCGCTTCGTTGGGTCATCAGATTGAGGGTGAATTAACCCTGCATCCTTCAAGTGACCTTTAAAATAGTCACTGCCGAATGGGTTTTTATTAGTTTTAACATCGTCACCCCTTGCCCAATCAACAGCGCCACGGCGCATATTTTCAATATCCATCGGCATCCCTGCGATATTACCAACTGCATCACCAAGCATAGAGATACCTTGAGCCGTCCAGCTCTCTTTGTCAGGCGTGTCAAAATATCCAAAAGGCTTTTGGCCTTGTTCTACGGGCGCGGCTGGTTGCTGACTTTGTGAGGCTTGGCCGCTGGATGAATATTTCAAATAGCCTTGCAACGCCAAATCTTGATTGGGAGCATCTACTTCAAATATTTTACCGTCTTCGCCCTGAATTTCAAAAATTGGCATAAATTTCTCCATAAAAAAACCGCCCATAAGAGCGGTTGAGGTCGTAAAAACCCTTAAAGTATAGGGGCTTGATGTGCGGGTATAAGCGTTTATATGTCTGGTTATAATTTTTTTAGCTACCGCTGTTCTCTTTTTGTTTGACGTACACCTAAAGTCCTATATTTTAACAATCATCTTTTTACTGGCGAGGCCATGCCAGTTTTATATTTAAGGAACGGTATGAAATACTATTATTTAGATGAAAGTGGTGATCTTGGATTTAATAACAAGTCTAGCAAGTTTTTTGTAATTGCAATTGTTACGGCGAATGGTGCAAACGCTCTAAAAAAGAGGGTAAATAAAAATACAGCCATACTGTTGGGCAAAGGCTGGCCTGCAGACGAGGAAATTAAAGGGAACTCTCTATGGATTTCACCACGCAGGCCGCGCATACCTAAACAAATCAGCGATAATCGCATTTCGTACATCAGTAAGACTATTAAGTATCTCTGCGAAGGTGATATTACTGTCAATTACATAGTGTTTCGCAAAAGTCGGATTTCTCCGCATTTGAAAAGGGCTGATAATGCCTATATTTATAATTATTTTTCCTATTTGTTATTGTGCGAAATGCATAAAAAAGAGCTTTTGAAAACCGACATTAATTTTACCGTTGATATGCGGAGCAAGGAAACGCACAAGCAAATGCCTTTCAATGGTTATATTCAAACTCGTCTAGCAACAGATCTAGATTATCCGCACGAGATGGTTATTAAACATTGTGATTCTTCCCAAGTTAAAGGCTTACAAGCCGTTGATTTTCTGTGTTGGTCAATTTTTAGAAAGTACGAACATGGGGATGACCAGTTCTACAACCTGTTGAAACCAAAGCTTTTTGCGGTTAAAAGGTGGTACGTCTGAGAAGCAAAAACCCGCTTGCGCGGGCTTAAGTTCTGTGCCTAAGGTCGACTAGGATACACCTAGTTTATGTCAAGTAACACGGTTCCGTCGGACTTCTCAGATAGTTCAGATATAGGTAGTGATATAGCTAATGTCAACATATTGTATAATTATATCGTTAACGTTATGTTTACTATAAACCCCTCCACAATCTTCTATTAGTACTAATATACGTTATTTTAATAACACTGCATTATGGCATTTCAACGACACGCGGGGATGAATTATTAGCTATTCTCTTTTGCCCTGCTGGTTCCATAACCAATTTTTTCGCATTGATTACAGTAATAATCACCTGTTCTAGAGCCTAAAATATGTTCTTATTGGCTATGGCGGTTATAGTTATCCCCCTAACTATAATGTTTATTGAAAGTTTGCTATAACCCCCCTATATATACCCCATGTTAAACAGATTTTTCAAAGTTCTATATTTACTCAGCGGCCTATGGGCTGTGGTGATTGGTTATTTAACCACTACAGGGATGGGAATACCGCAAGAACCTCTTGCAGTAATATTTTTGTCAGGGTTGGTATTTGGCCCATTGTTTCTAGTTTTCTTACTCTCGTATATCGCTAGCGATTAATTCTTTAGCCTGATCTTAACATTACCGTAGCCAGTTGGTGCCCATTCTTTAGAGGGGCTAGCCGAACCTGTGGGACTATTGAGCCTGTCTAAGTTGAATTGCATGTCCACACCTCCACGCTTGATTATTGTATCTTCCGCCCTATCGACGGCATTTTCAGCAATTCGCATCAAACGTCTTAGTTGCCTTTGGTTAATATCGTTCCCCTTACCTATTGAAGCAGCCATTCTCTCAATAAATGTTCTTTCACCTTCTGATATAGCCCCCGTGAAAGCGGACAGGCCGTCCAATACATTTTGAGCAAGCAAAGCATGTAGTTCACCTTTGTCGCCTATTTCTCTGCCTAGATAATTCTGAGCGTCCATAATAGATGCCTGAAAGCCATTCGTTGCAACTTTATCCAGCAACTCAATAGACCGCTTAATATCTGGCAAACTTTCAGCGGCTGCAAAACCCGCATTAATCCATTTATCTTCACGCGCAGATTGCCCTTTCACATCACTAACGCCCCGCGCTGCATCAATCTTAGCCTGTGTTTTATCGTCAAGCGTATCATGTGGCGTTTGGCCTAGGAAATGCGTTTCAGTCTCGCCCGTGGCTTGATTGTAGGATGGTATCGCATATTCAAGCTGCTGAGTTTCAGGGTTGAACAATTTAATAGGTGCGTAATTTTTATCGTTAGCCTGAACTCCGCCGAACACTTCTTCACCACTGTCAACAAACCGATTGATGCCATTCCTATCTTTCATCATTTCCCGCTTAGCGCCTGTCTTAGGCTTCATCTGCTGCAAAATATCCGCCGCCATAGCGCTATCAAACACCTCAGGGTTGAATTTCATCCAGTCAATCTTGCTCTGGCTTAAGTTTCGCATCCAACTAGGGGAATTATCCGAGGTCATGAGCTTTTGCATCATGGCTTTTTTGTCCGCCACTTGTTGCGCTTCTTGAAGTCGTTTTTGTTCGGCTAAGGCTCGCCTATCATCATATTGTGCGCCTTGTGCAAATGCAGCGCCACCCGCACCAAAGCCATCTTTAGACATAGCACTGCCAGCCATGCCAAAAGCGGTTCGGTTTTTAGTTACGATTTCATGTAAATTTTTTAACCAGTCAGCCATTTGCTACTCCATTAATCCCAAAAATCCGCCACCAACACCACCAATTAGAGTGCCCCACGGCCCAAATGCACTACCCATGGCCGCGCCACTTGCAGCACCGCCTAACGCACCACCAATGCCGCCAGTTTCTTTTTGTCCTGCGGTAGCGTTCGTATACTGTCTTAAGTCATGCCACGGCGCATCTAAGCCCTCTTTATGCTTCTGCATATTGGCTGCAATTTGTTGTTGGGCTTGGTTTTGCTCCATCATGCCCATGCCCAAGCTTCGCTTATAAGCGCCTCCTAAGTCATTTTCAGCTTGTCTTGCAATGTTGTAGGTCGCAAATTGGTTTTGCAGTCCCTGTTGGCCCAAATTAGCCATTCTATCAGCACCGCGTAATCGCTCATTTGCCAATGAACCACCCATCGAGAATAACTTGCTAGAAGCCGCTTGATTAAGCCCAGACTGCGCAAGGTGGCGATTGGATAAAACCTTAGCTCTGGTGTCGCCAATATCGCGAGTAATCATGTTTCCATGAACACCACTGCCATAACGCCCTGAGTTGGATATATTTCGGTTAATTCGGTCTTGACTTTCGCGGCTTTCAATATCCATAGCCCGTTTAAAATTCGCATCACCCGCCATACTTGCTTGCAAACCATCAAGCGCTTGTTGGCGATATTGACCAACTTCACCGCCAGCTTGAGTTGCATAAACATCACCTGCAGTATTTTGACGATCAGTCAATCCAGCAGAATTTAAACCCTCACCAATTCCAACCGCGCGTGATTTTAAATCATCATAAGCTGAAACTTGACCCGTAATCTGCCCCATTGCGGTTTTTTGAGTATTGTTAAACCCAGCAACGCGGTCACCTTGGTAAACGATCGGGTTAACTGGCTTGGTGACTGTCATCCCATCACCCTTGCGGGTGGGGTTAAAATCACGAGAACCGCCAGGGTCACGACTATTTTTAACCTTGTCATAAATTGATTTAGCAGTTTTAGCAATTCCGTTGCCCATTTATAAATCCTCCTCGAGAATAAAACTATTGAATGTCATTTCAGGAAAGGCATAAGCCAAACCTTTAGGGCAAGTCATGCTAACTTTTTTGCAGCCTCTTTGACTGCCCCAGCCTTTAATTAATGCAACCAAATACACCCACTTATTACGGTCTTTACCATCAATAAACTCTATGTTTAGGTGTTTGATGCCCGATGGTAAAAAACCAATCGAAGCGCCTATAATGCCTAAAATACTATCGGTTTCTGGCTCATAGGCCACCCATAAAAACAATTCGCCATCAAACAGACGCTTAAAGGTTGAGGCATTGTCAAGGCGGCCATGTGATTTCTTAAAAATCCTATTCAATTGGGGTTGAATAACAGGCCAAGTTTTACCCAATATTTCAACTTCAATCGGCCTAAGCTCAACGTCACTCATCGGTTTGAACTCCCACTAACTAATATTCTAAATTCAATATTTTCTGAGCCAATCGGATGGGTTACAGTAAAAGTGCCGTTTTTAACGTCAGAAATATAAGCCATGCCACCAAGCAATAAAGCCGTTGCATCCGCGTCCATCGGCATTAAACCAATGTAAGAATACTGATTAATTTCGGTTTTTATCTCATCAGTTGAGAATAATGTTTCAGCGCCGATGCCCAGTTTTATATCATTGGTTGCGTTATTAAGACCACTAATCAAATCGTTAATTCGGCTAACAATATCGCGAAACGATGGTACAATTCCAATCGGTAATAATTTCATCTTTTGCCCGCCTGTTTAAATTCTGGAATAATGCCTTGTGCCGTCTCCCATAGCTCATGCTCTGGAATTTTAATCCGCACATTAATAAAGCGTCCGCTTGCATGTGTTGGTATTATGCCGGTATCTTCTTGCGTATTTTCATCGCCAAACTCTGCAATATCTGTAATGCGCTCTTTCACTGCAACCGATGCGCTAACATTAACAGCCTCTGACATAACAGAAACACCGCTCATAAACACACGGCCACCTTTAACGGGTTGAATGTCACCGCTCTCAATGGTAGCAGCCATCGGCAAACCAGTTAAATTATATTGGATTTTATCATTTTTAAAGATTGAAATAACCAATTCATTGCCCATTAAACTAGGGTCATCAAGCGGTGTGTTAAACTCGTCTAGATTGCCATAAGTGACGGGAATATGCGGGTCGTCAAATGAAATTGGTTTACTTAAGTCAGTTACAACACAGCGGCAATCCATAACGCCATGTGACCATTTATTGGCAAGCCAGTTATAAATCATCACCTTATTGGTTGCAGGGTTATATTTTCGCCCTTTAACATCGGTATAAAACCACATAATTATTTGGTTTTTTGGGTCAATTGCGGCTTGAACATTTTCAATCTGTTCTGGGTGACAGTCTTTTAAAAATGTCTTATTCACCCGCTGCGCACCAATTGGCGCTAATTGATCACCTTCAAGAATATAAAACCCATCATTGGCTAAAAAGAATATTTTGTTACCATGCTGAAC
The DNA here is from genome assembly GCA_016744975.1 of Hyphomicrobiales bacterium. Lineage (GTDB taxonomy): Bacteria > Pseudomonadota > Alphaproteobacteria > Rhizobiales > OSC116 > OCS116. The sequence goes on from JADGDI010000057.1 coordinate 7,914, forward strand.
AATTGAGCGCGGCGATTTGCAACCAATATCGTTTGAAATTTTATCAAAAGTAAATATAAGACGACCAGATGATGGTGTCATACGTCTTATTGCATATTCTTGAAATATATAACCATGTTCACCACCAACAATGCCAGTAATTTCACCGCCATTTGGCTGAATTTGTATGTCAGAGTTTTTAGAACCAATCTCCCATGTCTCGGCATCATTCGTGCCGCTCCAATGTACTTTGCGGCCATGACCATCAACATGAGCCAAAACAACATAATCACCAACAATGTTAATATATTTGGCTTTGGGTGGATTGCCTTTTAACGGCTCAAACTTCTCAGTTTTATTAAGGTCATAAACTTGGACAGCCTCACGTCCATTTGTTGCAAGCGCTAAATTCCCAAATTGGGTAAATGCCCAAAACTCGCTAATTTCTAAGTCGGATTTTATAGATTTAACGTCGAGCCATTTAGCGTATTTTTTACGGTAAAGACTGTTTTTGTCACCGACAAAAGTCACCCGCTCACCGTTGCCTAAATGAAACATAGCCGCACCTTTTGGCGTTTCTGGTAGCGGGTAAGATGCCCAAAATGGTGATTTGATCGCATGATAGGCATTCGCGCCAGCAATGACATTTTCAGCCTTGCTTGAATAACTCGTGTTAATTTGTGCTTGATCTGGTGCATATTCGCCAAATGGTTTCATTGATCAAAGCCTCCGTTAAATCCGCCTCTAATCACCATGCGGCTCATGTTGCCGCTGTGGCTTTTCGCAAGCTCGGCTTTCTTAAGTGCTGAAATCAAGCCTTTTAAGCGTTGCGTGGCAAGGCCTTCTTGTTCGGTATCGCGCAAATATGCATAGGCACGAATTAACACCGCCTCTAGATAAATATCAGAGTGATTTACAAGTAGATCATTAGTTGCAGCTTGTGTTAAAGCTGGGTATTTTTTCCAGTAAACAAGGTCAATATCACCGCTATATTTGGGCAGTAATTTAAGCTTGTTACCAATCACAGTATAAAAAGCAGGGTCGCCGCTTGAATAGCCGAAAAATTCCTGCGCTGGCCTAAATTCCAGAGGATATCCATGGTTGATAGGGTTAGATATAGAAATCATTTCGCAATAGTCGGTAGGTAGGTCAAATTCACCGCCCACAGCGACAATAGTTTGCTCCGTTACCATGTCTTGCAATCTAATCGGTGATATGCTGCCATAGCCGTTATAAATTAGCTTTTCACCATGCTCTAGAAATATATCAAATTGGCTTTGAAACTTGGCATCAGATCGCGCCACAAAAGACAGGACGGCAGCTTTGAGACTGTCATAATCGGTAATTGGCATAAGCACCTCTAAATCACAATATTTGCGACTTTCAAATGTTGGTATTCGTTAGAATTAAGCAATTGGCGAATTTTAGGCCAATGTTCTTCACTGGCTAGATCGGTTATGCCGTATTTTTCCATCCATTCAAGTTGCACTAGGGCAGGGATGGAAGCGGCGGGCCACATTTCATTGTCGCGTTTATAATATGAAGCTCCAGCCTCGCGTTTTTCACGGTTTACATCCAATAAGTTCTGAACAACTTGGCGTGATTGGAATGTTTTTAATTGAACCTCGTTACCCTTTTCATGCATGTCAACTTTTAGAAAAGTCATTGTGCCATGATGCTGATCAGAACTTATTAGTTTTCCATGCATGGGTTAAACCTCAACTATCTTGCCGTTGACTTCGAGCTTATGAGTGATGGTAATTTTTTCATTAACATCATTAAAGCAAGGGATTTCTAGGTCAGCACCGTCAGAAGTTTGAACAACTTTAGTAAGCGGTTTGAACAGCTCATAGTCAGCTTGACCAAGTTCAATAACCATGCCGCGCGCAAACACCCCGCCATTGCCGTTGTGAATGTTGGCAAATTGGAATTTTACCCGCTTGGGGTAAGCAGCGGCTAACTTGGCTTCTTCATCCAACTTGGCTTGTGCGTCTGCCTCAGCTTTAGCCTTGGCTTGTGCGTCTGCCTCAGCTTTAGCCTTGGCTTTCTCATCATCTTTATTAGTCATAATATTTCTTTCAATGGTTGGATAAAAAAAGGAGAGCCAAAGCCCTCCTTCTCAGTTTTGTAATTGCACAAAATCTATTGCGTGGTTAAATCTGCAATAATGCCATTGGCTTTTTCATTGGTGCATTTCAAAGTCCATTCGCAAGCGATCATATTTTCGTCGCTATGACCTTTTTTAGCCAGTGGGTCACGCTTCATTGGTTGCAAAATTAACTGCTCCCATGATGCCTTGTTGATGAATAAAGCGCTTTCATCACGTTGCTGTTTGTTCAAAACAATGGCATGTGAACCAAAGTCAGATACATAAACATCAACCGCACCAATAATGGTTAGTGCCTTTTTAGCGCCCGATGTGCTATTCACACGTTGCGCCGCAATACCTTCAATGGATGAAAATGACTGCTTATTGCTAGTACCGAGCGAAATCATTTCAATCTTGCCATCGGTAGAACCAGCAGTTTTAAGCAATACGTCTTTTACCAAACCTTCAACCAATGGCCGCGCAGTGCCATCTGTTGCCGCTGAAATTAGCTTAGTGGCAGGGCTGTAACCGCCACTTGCGCCAGTAGCGCCACGGTTGGCGTTGGTAACGATATAAGCTTCAAAACTAGCGCTTTCACGCGCGGTTACTGCATCACCTTCAACAGAACCGTAATTACGAACTGCACGGGCTTCCATATCAAAGCGAAGTTGCGTACCAGCTTCAATTGTTTGTTCAACCAATTCATTATGTTGGCCAACTTTGTCAATTGATTGCGCAGTTGTTGAAACGCTAAACCCTTCATCTTGGATTTGTGTAAAATTGCCAATTTTCACAGGTTGGGTTTTGGATTTGATATTCGCGTCTGCGCCCTCAACGACTTTATTGTCGCCATCGGCTGGTTTATAGCCTTTAGTGAACCAACGCGGGTTAGTGGTTTTGGCTTTGCCCTTCTTAATCATTGAAGAGAAAGGCGTTAAGTGAGGGTCAACGTTGCTAATCACATTATGTAATTCTTCGCGCTTACCAGTCATTGCATGGGTAGTTGTTACGGCCATATTTTTAACTTTCTAAAATTTCATATTTGACAATGCGGCAGCTGCATCGGCTTTTGAGCCAGTTTTTCGCAATTGCGCCATTGAATTATCGGTTTGTCCTGCTCTGGCGGATTTTCTCACACTTTTAGGCGGGACAGATTTAAGAATTTTATAGCTATTCTTAGATGCTTTCTCGCGTTTGGTATGAGCCTTTTTATATTCCATCAAATCTTTAATCATCTTGAATTGACGAGGGTCAATCACGCTTAAAGCTTCTTGTTCGGAATACTGATATTGATCAGCCAGAAATTTAACCACCCCGTCTTGTGTGTCTTTATCATTAACAACCTCAGGCCAAAATTCAGCGGTTTTAGTAACACATTCCGCACGAACATTCGCTTGCTTTAGTTGAAAATCCTCTTGTATCTGTTGGGTGATTTGTTGGTGTTCTTGCTCAAATTGAGCAAACATTTTGTCCATATCGCCAGCATATGATTTTTGCTGACTTTGGGCTTGTAATTGTTTGTGATATTTTTCTGGGTCGTATTTATCACTTTCAGGATTAGTAAGATCGGCATCTAATTCAGGCAAGCCGTTACCGCCACTAAAGAACTCAGAGGCGATTTGAGCAAAGCCCATATTCTTCTCTAGTTGGCTCTGCATTTGTAACGCCAGATCTTCAATTTGCGGCGGCATTTGATCACGCTCTTGGGTGAATTTCTTATGTTCGCCTGCCATTTCATCATATTTTTGATGGGTTTCAATCAATTCCGATAATTTATATTCGGTAACGTCACCATCTTCGCCCTCAATGGCAAAAGTTTGATCATTCTCGATATTATCGTCTTGATCTTCTTCTGATTTATCATCTTTATCGGCATCATCGTCTTGATCTTCTTCAGGGTTTTCATCCTCATCAAGCTCTAAGGTCTCGCTGCTTTCCTGATCATCCTCCTGATCATCTTCTGATGTGTCACTTTCAATGCCAAAGGCGCTGAAATCTCCACCTAATGATGCGATTACTTCATCGGCATTGCCCGTTACGGTTTCGTTTTCTTCTGTTTGTTCAACTTCATCCATAGGTAATGGCCTCTTTTAAGTTGGTTGGTTTTCTAGCTTGTCTTGTTTTTCACGCAATGTTTGAACGCGAGCTTCTCGGTCTTTTACAGCGCCGTCACTTTGAGAAAGCACCTCGCGCATTTTCAGCACCACTTGCCGAGACATCACAAATTGATAGCGCTGTTCATCAGTAACGATACTGCCGTCTGGATTGTTCATAGCCAAGGCGAGTTGAGCGAAGTCTCTCTCTAAATTATCAAATAAAGCGGTTATTTCAGGATGATTAAACAAATCTTCAAGCGCTTTTAGGCTAGGCATTTGCGATTGAATACGTTCAATTTCAGCACCTAGTTTGTCAATGTCATTTTTCATACAGCAGCACTCCCGCCAATGTGTGTTTTGGATAATGTCACATCGGTATCAAGCTTTTTACCCGCAAGCTGGGTTTCAAGATCAATCTCGGCAGATTTAACCGCAACTTGTAAATTAAGCTCCGCAACCTTTTGGCCTTGCTGCAGTTCAAGTTCGGCGTTTTTCTGCCACGATGCAATTTTAAGTTCTGCCTCGATCTGTTGAGCCTTGCGTTGTATGTCAGATTGAACAATTGCATCTTTTCGCGCAATGTCTGCCCTGGCAATTTCAAGCTTTCTCTGCTCCTCAAACTGCATTTTTTGCATGTTCATTTGAGCCTTGCCCTCAGCTTCAATCTGTTCAGGCGATCTAGGGTCTTGATTGGCTTGTGCTTCTTGTTCTTGCGCTTTACGCTGCTCAATTTCTTCATCTGTTGGCTGCTCTTTAAAGAATTTAGAAGGGTCAGAATAACCAATCGCCTTGACTAATTCATTGGCCGTATTGTTGATATGTGCAACATCAACCAAATCATTATCAGGGCCAAACATTTCCAAACCACGATATTGAACATCAAGGATTTTAAATAAACCGTTAGATTGTTGCTGCTTATTGCCGGCACTTAATCCTGCATGAATGGTGACACTCATTTTGCTTGACCATTTACGCGGGTCAAATTCCACCCATTTATCTTTAAACATCAACTTGCGTGAATAATTCTGATGTTTGCACAACAAAGCCAAAACCTTCCGCGCTACATCTTGAACCCCTTGGCCGCATTCAATCGCCATATCTTCTTTACGCACGTCAGACGCGTCGATCAACATTTCTTGACCGCGTGCAGTTTTTGCTATGCCAGCAGGGTCTAATCCTTGGCTATGTCGCGTAATGCCAGTTCTAGCCTCACGCTCTTGGTCTTGATACTCAAGCTGCTGCATAAGAGCGCCCGACATATCAGGCGTTACAATTGGCGTAATTTCAGGCGTGCCGTTAAAAGCAATAATACCGCCAATGTCATTATCAAATAATGCATCAGCTCCTTTAGGCGTTAAATTTTTAGAATTAACACCAAGGCGAGGGCGGCCAGAAGCCATTGCACCGTCTAAAGCGGTTCGTAGTAGTAAGGTTCTATTATACTGGCTAGCCGCTGCAATCTGAGCCATAGACTTGCCATAAAACTTAAAGTTTTCAGGAAATGGGCACCAAGATGAATATGGATTATCATCCACCTCAACCACCTCAAGAATGACGTCACCGATGCGCTTAATATGCAAAAGCTCTACAATTCCATCTCCGTTTAAGTCATACCTCACATATTCTTTATGCAAAACACCAGTTGGTTGATGATCGTCTTGGTCAAGATCGATCACTGAATTTTGATCAATTCCCCGTGCGATTGTCCGAACATCTGTATCAACAAAACCACCACTGCCAGCGGTTAAGATTTCCTCTAATTTCGTAGGGAATTCGCTGCCGATTTCCTTCAAGTAAACTTTGGTTTTAGTACCGCAATAATTGGTATCATCAAGCCCCGTTGCATCTTTGGATATCAAAAACTCTTCTGGTCTGACTAAATCAATGGAGATACGGCCAGTTTGCGGATTATGTTCAACTTCCAGATTGTAAGTGATGTTCGCGCCAGATTGTTGCAGAAGCTGTATTTCTTCTTCACTCACCTCGGCAATGCGGGTTTCATCATCAATGACAATCTCAGCACCAACAATATTCCATTCTTTATCTTGCTCATATTGCTCAATCAAAGCATCATCAGCGCCCTTAATTTCTTCATTAGGCTTGGTTTCATTGGTTACCCAGTGAGTTTCAAACACACCGACGATATTTATCAAACCCTCAAGTGCAAACTGTTTGATTTTCTTAGCCATGTCATTGTCAGTAAACATCACGTGTGAAATATGTTCCGCAACGTCTTCAACATGTTTTTCTTCTTCTTCGTTACTCGGCTTAACCGTGATTAGTTCTTTTTTACGAGTTAAAACACTGGTGATGTAAGGCAATGACCATTGAATGCTGTCAAAAACATCAGACGTAATCGCCTTTGATCTGTCACCAATCTCATCACCGTAAGGCGCACGATTATAACGGTCCATATTCTTAGCTTGTTGAATAGCAACTTCATCATTCAAATAAGATGAGGCATTTTCTTCCTGTTTTATGGTGAAGGCTAAAAGCTCTTCTTGTGATGGTTTGCTATTTTTAGCCATAAAGCGGGTCTTTCTTATAAACAAGCCCGCCTAACGCTGCGACCTTCATAGATATTTTGATTTTTAATTGGTGGCCTAGCAAATGCCATAACCACGCTGTCGGCAAGATTAGGTGATTTCTTGCCGTTCTTGCGCATTTCAGTTTTGCTTTCCATCTGGATGATGGTGTTTGTAATGCCGCGTTTTCTCTGTTGTCGGGTTAATTCAGAACGTAGTACTTTTAAATGTTCCAAATCACTAGATAAGCTGATCAACTCATCGGGGTCGATATATTCACCCTTAACAACTGCTCTATAGGTTTTCTCGAACCGATCACGCAAAGCCCACCAATATTGCGCCCGTTTATTTTTGAATAAATTGGCGTTGGTAATGGCTTCGTCATTGTCATTTTTATAATCATCGCTATAAGGTTCATCAGGATAATCAGGGCTATTACTGCCTTTGTAATTGGTCAGTTCAATCGCTGCCTTAACGTCAGAGCGTTTGAATATCGCCTTAACACCAGCGCCAATACCGTCACCATCATAAATATAATCGGTGCAGCCTTGCTCGCGCGCGATGTCGTAACTTTTATCAGTAGCATCCGATAAATCATCCTCAAGCCATTGATCAAGATAGGTGATAACACTGCCATGAGCGACCGCGCAGGCTTTAGCGTCTTCGCCCTCATCCGCGGGGTCAAACCCCATAGATTTAGAACCACGGGCTTTAAAACCAAGCTTGATATGAGCATCGATCGAAGCCTCAATCCATTCTGGCTTGATTAAACTATCAGCATAATCGGCATTGCATTCACCTTCCCAAATGTGCAGATATTTATTGTAATTCTGCTTTTTCATCTTTGCCATTTGGCGCTGCAACACATCAGGAAACCATGGGTTATTCCAGTAGTTCACCTTGATGATGATATGATCTTCATCCTCATAAAACCCGTCACGGTCGATAATGTCTTTAAATGGCGCAACAAACATCTGAAATGTTGCGTCCATTTCATCGGCAGGGTTAAAACTAACCCAGATTTCCGAATTTTCTTTCCGAATGGTTGGGTCTAGAAACTCCCAAGATAAAGCACTGATATTTTCAGCTTCTTCTACCCAACAAATATCTATGCCCTCGGTAGATTTGATTTTTGATTTACCACCCCGTTCAAGGCCCATAAAAAAGAACCGACCATCATTTGGGCAGTTAATCTTCTTGTCCTGAACATCAAAATAAGGCGCTATGCCCATCCGCTCGATGGTATCACCAAGCAGCTTTTTAACACTGTCATCAATCGATGATTGGATTTCACGGGTGCATAATATCCTTGTTGTGGCTGTGGTTGATCGAAGGATAGCCAATTGCCCAAAGAACCAAGATTTAGCACCACCACGGCCACCATATGCGACCTTATAACGCTTGGGTTTGAGAAACTTCTTAAAGATAGAGGCAAGTTTAATATCAACTTCCATATTTGCCCCTTTATTCTTCTAACTCCTGTTTAGGAGCGTCAACAAAATCAATCTTAAACGTCACATCATTTACAATCGCCCCGCCATCCTTGCCAGTGATTTCATGCTTATCAACAAACAACCCAACATGCTTTCCCAACTGAATGAGCGCGGGCGTTTTGCTAATCGTGTTGATCTTATGCAAATGCTCAACAATGGTATTTCCGTCTTCATCTTTTGCAGCCGTTGGCCGAGTAACCACCTCAATAGATGATATCGCCCCCGCCGTTTGATCATCCCACGCAGCGGGCGAAATTAAATTACCGTTTTTGGATAGCGTTTTCCGAATGTCACTAAACCCAATTTTTGCCAGTTCCGCTATTACACGACCTGCCGTAACTTCGGTTCGTTCGGAACGCTTTAATTTAGCCGAAACTAGCAATTTTTGGATTTCAACTTTTTTCAACAAATTCTGACCAATAGAATATGCCGTTTTTTTGCTGTAGCCCGCTCTTATAGCCGCTTGAGTGGCGTTGAGATCAATTATATACTCTTCAACAAACCTTAGCTGTTTTGCGGTTAGTTTTTTGGTCATATTCGCCACCTGTTGACTTGGTCATAGTTTGTTGCCTAAGATAACTTATTACTTAATTTTTATTTTGATCATTTTTGGGGGGAGCAATATGGAAAATAACCCAGTCGAAATTATAATCGGTCAAGACTTCATTGATAACGTTGCCAAGATAGTTCAATCACTAAATCCTAGTCAAAAAATAAATACTCAAGTGCTAGTGGAAGATGAATTAGAGGGCATTATGTATGAATACTTTCCTTATAGCCGCCGTTCCAACAGGCCGCGCAAAGTAAGAACAATTCAAATCGTTTTTTCAAAGGCTTTTTTAAATGATTTTTGTGAGGCTAGTGACCCCAATTATTTAAGATCATCTATGTTAGGCTTTATTAGCTCTATTTTAAGTAAATATCATAAGCTGGATGAAGAACATATTCTCGCAAAACCGTTGATTATTCCTATGCTTGTTCATTTATTGGATAAAACGACAATAACCGTTCATTGATATTATTATGGCTCGAAAAGGTAAAGAAATAATCTGGTTTGCTGTAGGTGCCTTTGCATTGATTGGTGTTTTATTTGGTGATGATGACGAAGAATTAGTTGTTTCGAGTAGTATTCAACCCGATATAAATCAAAATATTGCCAAACCCATTTCTAATAAAAACCTGACAACAGAACCAAATACAACAAAAATAACAAACCGTTCAAGTAAGCCTATGATCATTCCATTGAATAGCATACCTAGAGATGTTCCAATAAAATCAGTTAAAAACAAAACAAGCCAACAATCTAAGTTAGTTATAAAAACTGAGAAAGTTGCAGCTCGAAAAGTTTCGTTAGGCCTTCGCTATATTGTCAAGCCTGTAGTTAACGTCCGTGCTAAACCGACTATAAAAAGTTCAAAAGTTGGTAAACTAAAGCTAAACACAAAATTGGAATATTTTGAAATTAGAAATAATTGGTACCTTGTGCAATTTTCTAAAAACCGCAGCTTTGGTTGGGTACGCGGCGACATGATGTCAAAAATTAAACCGAAACGTAAAATTAAACCGAAACTGACAACTCCTATTGCATTGAAACAATCTAAACGTACAGGAGCTATAAGATCACCTTTTAGAGGTAAATGTGATTGTCCTTACGACCTAACTAGAAAAGGTAAAAGGTGCGGGAAACGCAGTGCATATAGTAGACCTGGCGGCGCTAGTCCAAGGTGTTATTACTAAATTATTCCCTCACTAACATTTACAAAACCCTCCGCGCTAAACGGAGGGTTCTAAAATATCAATTTGGGTTAGATTAAGTTGTTAAACAACAGCAGTTTGCCAATCATCAGCAAGCATATCTGTTTGAGATGCTAACCACGGCACTAAATCACCTTGTGCAGTGCGCATGTAAATATATGGTAGTGACATTTTGCTGTGTTCATCTGGTTTTTGTAATTCAAGATACATGTTTTTGCCATTCCAACCGACACGGCACATTTTCACACCTGACCAAAGCAAACTAATAACTTGGCCGAAGTCGAGACCGTCAAAATCTGGTGCAGGTCGATAACCTTCGTCAAACGCTTTTTTGGGCGACCATGAACGATATTCGTCATCAGTACCTTTGGAATAAACAATGTGATAGCCGTTAGCCATCGGTTCCATGTTATTTGGTATTGTTACGCCCTTCCCATAAACAAAATATTCTTCGGCTGTCATTGGTTCGGCGTGAACCGCCTTATGGCATTTATATTTTCTCATTTTGTTTTCCTTTTTTAAAATTTAAAAAACCCTTCAAAAAAATGAAGGGCTATAAAATTCTAACTAGGTCAGCTTAATTCGTCGTTCGAATTTACAAATCTTCAGTATGAGCAAACTTCAACTTCTCAGCCATATATTGCTTGATCTGGATTGCCAGCGATTTGTTCATCTGGTACAGCGAAAGCCAATCAACGGCCACTGATCGCAAGAAAAACGCAGATAGTTTGGCATAAAAAAAG
>JADGDI010000058.1 GCA_016744975.1 Hyphomicrobiales bacterium
CGACCCTGAAACTCAAGTTATCGCCAAAAAACTACAATCTGATATGTTGGAAATGCTTTTAGCAACTTCTGAAAACCGCTTAGATGAACTGAAGCTAAAATGGTCAGATAATGTGGTAATGAATGTTGTCATGGCAGCCAAAGGTTACCCGCAGGCTTATAAAAAAGGCACTGAAATTCGTAATTTGGACGCGGCCCAAACTGCTGATAATGTTACAATTTTTCATGCAGGAACAAAAACCCAAGGCAGCATGGTTTTAGCCAATGGCGGGCGGGTGCTGAATATTGTGGCATCTGGTAATAGTGTTAAAGACGCAGCTAAAGCTGCTTATGACGCGATTAATCTAATTGATTGGCATGATGGTTTCTGCCGTAAAGACATTGGCTTTCTAGCCATTGCCCGTGAAGATAAAAACAGTTAAACTACAGAAATAAATTACTGGTTTGGACATATTATGGCAAATCCCCCAATAAAAATTGGCTTGGCATTAGGCGGCGGCGGCGCACGCGGTATCGCACATATTTGGGCTGTTAAGGCGGTCGAAGAATTAGGACTAGAGATTGACGTTATAGCAGGCACTTCAATTGGCGCCATTGTTGGCGCGGGCTATGCATCAGGCATGGGTGGTGATGATTTGCTAGAGTTTGTTAAAGCCAAACTCAGAAACACGGCCAATATTGCAGCGCAAATTTTTTCAGCCTCTGCCAGTGATTTGGTCGACCTGCTAAATCCATTCAAGCCCGCTTTGCTAAATGGCGAAATGCTGATTGATATCTTGATGGATGATCATTTGCACCAAGATTTTTCAAAATTGCGCATCGACCTTAAAGTAATGACCACCAATTTTTACCAAGGCACAGAGCATATTATTACCAAGGGCGACTTGCGTTTGGCAGTTGCCGCCAGCTCGGCCATCCCTGCTATTTTCACACCTGTGGTCATTGGGCACGAAATTTTTATCGACGGTGCTTATTGTAACCCAGTGCCTTATAGCGCGATTTTAGACGATTGTGATTTATGCATCGCCATCAATGTCAATGGCCGACCTACCAAAAAACTCAAAACCAAACCCAAACTAAAAGACATGGGCATTGTTAAAATCCCGCAATCGCGCGAAGTGTTATTTTCATCTAACCAAATCATGCAAAATCGCATCATGCGTGAAAAGCTAAAAATCTCACAACCCCAAATTTATATCAATGCGCCAATTGATCAATTTAAAGTCATGGATTTCAACCGCGCACAAGAAATTTTGGAAGCGACCATGCCCATGAAAGAACAACTCAAACGCCAAATTTCTGCAATATTAGATGCCTAACCATGGCTTTATGACTTTAAATTGACGCTAACAACTGATTGAGTGCCACTTTATAATTTCCAATAATCTCATCACGTTTAATATGCTTAGTACCCTGCACCATGTGCCTGCCTGCAGACCAAACATCGGTAATCACTTGGTCAGAAGCTGCAAAACACAAGCCATCTAGCAACTGCTCATCCGCCAAGCCGCATAAAGCAACATGGCCGCTATCAATGGCGATTAAATCTGCATATTGGCCGATAGAAATCTCACCAGTATCGCGGCCAATTGCTTGCGCCCCGCCTTTGGCTGCACCAAGATAAATGCTCTGACCAACCGAACCTTCATCTTTGACCAAAATATTTCGGCCAAGGTCTCGCAACCGCTGTGAATATTCTAACAAGCGTAATTCTTCGGTTAAGCTGATTCTAACATTGGAGTCCGATCCAATACCAAAGCGTCCACCAGCGCCAATATAACGCCCGCCATCAAATGCCCCATCGCCTAAATTTGCCTCGGTGATTGGACACAAGCCGGCAACTGCACCGCTTTTAGCCATATTCAAACATTCTTGCATCGTTAAATGTGTGGCGTGAACAAAGCACCAACTTTGGTCAATGTCAAAATTTTCAAGCAACCACTCAACAGGCCTTGCACCCAACCATTGCTCAATATCCGCAACCTCTTGGGGTTGCTCGGCAATGTGCATGTGAACAGGTGTTTGTAAATGGTTTGGCAATATATGCCTCAAATCTTCGGGGCATGTGGCGCGCAATGAATGCGGTGCGATGCCAATATTGGCATCTTTTGGCAGCAAATGCATGGCCTTACTCGCCTCTACATGTAATATTTCATATTGGTCAACATCATTGCCAAATCGCTTTTGCTCATCCGATAATGCTTGCCGCCCTGCCCCGCCATAGCTATATAACACTGGCAAATGGGTTAAGCCAATTTGGCTCTGACTTGCCGCTGCAAAAATCCGCTCAGATAATTCGGCAATATTATCATATTTGTCGCCACCTGTTTGATGATGGATATAATGAAACTCACCCACTGATGCAAATCCCGCCTCTTGCATTTCCATAAAGGTTAATGCCGCAAAAGCTTCAATCTGCTCTGGGGTAATCTTATCCATAAACTGATACATTAACTTACGCCAGGTCCAAAAACTATCCTGCCCTGCCGCGCGATATTCCGTCATTCCTGCCATTGCCCGTTGAAAACTATGTGAATGCAAATTTGCCAAAGCGGGTAATAAAGCATCTGCAAATTGGTCATCAACTGCTGCTTGCACACCCGCATCAATCTGACAAATTCGACCATCCACAATCGTAATTCGAACATTTTTTTGCCAAGCAGCATTTATATAAGCAGTTTTTGCAAATATCACAGTCATATCTCAAGCCCTATCCATTATTTTGTATAGACATTATATTGGTTAGCATATAGATTCCGTTTAAACAAACGGTTTATGTTAGGATATTAGATGCAAATGGTCACAATCAAACAAGGCGATAGCCCATTAATTCTAGCCCAACCTCATGGCGGTACCTATATACCAGATAATTTAATGGCACGCTTAACCCCACTAGGCAAAGGCCTTAACGATACCGACTGGCACATTAGCCAACTTTATGACAGCTTAACTGCTGATGTCACCATCGTCGCCGCTCAATATCACCGCTATATCATCGACGCCAATCGCGACCCAAGCGGCATATCGCTTTACCCAGGCCAAAATACCACAACACTCTGCCCACTTACAGATTTTGACGGCAAAGACCTATGGCAAAAAGGCCAAACCCCGTCTGAAGATGAAATTGCCGACCGCACAGCCATCTATCATCAACCCTATCACCAAGCCTTGCAAAGTGAAATTGACCGCGTTAAAGCCAAACATGGTTATGCCATTCTATATGATTGCCATTCAATCCGCTCTAATATCCCATTTTTATTTGAAGGTACATTGCCAGTTTTTAGCATTGGCAGCAATTTAGGCGCAACCTGCGCCCCGCAAATTGAACAAGCAGTCCTTGATATTTGCAAAAGTGCAAGAAACTATGATCATGTAATAAACGGGCGCTTTAAAGGCGGTTGGACAACGCGTCACTATGGGCAACCCAAAAATCATGTCCACGCCATTCAAATGGAGCTTGCCCAACGCTGCTATATGAGCGAGACACCACCTTGGGCTTACCGTAGCGATATTTCCCGTCAAATCAGACCGCATCTAAAAGACATTTTGCAGCAATTAAAAACTATCGCTTTGTCTTAAAAAACTTGCGCAGCAAAATAGATGCCTCAACCTCATTAATCCCACCAATCACCTCTGGCGCATGATGGCATATTTTGCTGGCATAAAAACGCGTGCCATTATCCACCGCGCCGCCTTTTTCATCTTCGGCAGCATAAAACAGGCGTTCAATGCGTGCAAAGCTAATCGCTGCTGCACACATATTACAAGGCTCCAAGGTTACATAAAGCTTGCAACCTATCAGTCTTTCTTGCTCCAAAAGCTCACAGGCACGTCGAATTGCTAAAATCTCTGCATGGGCAGTTGGGTCATTATTCGCGCGGGTTTCATTGCCTGCTTGCGCAATAATCCTACCCGCCTTATCGGTAATCACCGCACCAATTGGCACTTCGCCTCGCGCCTCAGCTTTAGCGGCTTGTTGCAATGCAATTTGCATCGGGGTCAGTTTTTGTTTTGTGTGATTCATCATATTTTTATAAAATCACTTCCCCTTTTCGTCAAGCTCTGATAAAAGGTATAAAGCTTCAATGAAGCAAATATTATAACCCAGTGTCGTTATAAGACGGATGTCTATAACGCGCATGCTCAACAGATGGTAGGTAGCACATGTCCAATGACAAAAACCCCATAAAATCCGCATATGATCGCAAAACAGACAAAAAAAGCTTTGCTGGTAAAGATCCCCAAAAAGGCAAGTTTGGCGACAAAAAGTTTGGTGACAATAAATTCGGCGACAAAAAGTTCGGAGACAAAAAGTTCGGCGACAAGAAATTCGGCGATAAAAAATTCGGCGATAAAAAATCTAATGATTTGGACATGCATGGCAGCGTACCTAAAAAACCAACGGTTAAGTTTGACCGCATTGCCAAAGTTATGGCGCGCGCAGGCTTATGTTCACGCCGCGATGCAGAAAGATGGATCGAAGATGAGCGTGTTTCAGTCAATGGCCGCCTGCTAAGCACACCAGCGGTTAAAGTTTGCGAAACCGATGTCATCAAAGTCGATGGCAAGGTGATTAAAGCCCCTGAAGCCACCAGATTGTGGAAATATTACAAGCCAGCAGGGCTGGTCACATCCCATGGTGACCCAGAAGGCCGCCCAACCGTATTTTCGCGTTTGCGCCAAGAGGGTCTACCGCGGGTTATCAGCGTTGGCCGTTTAGACATCAACACCGAAGGCCTGATATTAATCACCAATAATGGCTCTTTAGCCCGCTATTTGGAAATGCCATCAACTGGGTGGCAGCGTAAATATCGCGCCCGCGCCTATGGTAAAGTAACCCAACAACAGTTGGATAAATTGCAAGATGGCATCACAATTGATGGCGTTAAATATGGCAGTATTTTAGCAAAATTGGAGCGCCAAAATGGTGATAATTGCTGGATCAGCCTAAGCCTGCGAGAAGGTAAAAACCGAGAAGTCAAAGAAGTACTTGGCGCATTTGGTTTGCAAGTAAACCGCCTCATTCGCCTATCTTATGGCCCGTTTAAATTGGATAATATGGAGCGCGGTACGGTGGAGCCGGTTACCACACAAATGCTAAAAGATCAGCTTGGCACTATGTATGATGAGATTGATGAAGGCTATGATGCCGAGCTAAAACCCCAAGACCAAGTCGGCTATTACACCCCGCGTGAAGACAAAAACTCTAGAAATGATCGAGGTGGGCGAAATGATCGAGGCGGGCGTAATGATCGCGGATCAGGCAACGATTCTAGAAGCGATTCTCGTGGTGGCGCTAGAGATGGCGGCAGGGATAGTGGCCGCGAAAGACGCGGCTATGATGAGCGCCGTGACCCGAGAGGTGGGCGCAACTTTGAGAAAAATGGTGATGGCCGACGTGATAACAACGGCCGTGATGGTCAAGATCAAGGCGATAACACCCGCAGCGAACGTCCTGAAAAAAGTTTTGAGGCGAAGCGCCCTGGCAGAAATAACGAAAGACCAAGCTTTAACCGCGACCGAAAAACCAGCAAGCCTGGTCAAGGCCATAGAGAACGCGCACGTGGCGGTAAAGATAGAGATGGCAACGAGCGCGGCAAAGATGGCTATAAAGGCCGCAGTGATGGTGGCTATAAGGGTAAAAGCGAAGCTGGCTATAAGGGTAAAAGCGACGGCGGCGGTTATAAAGGACGGCGCGAAGGTGGCCGAGACGATCGCTCTAACCATCGCGGTGGCAGCTCAAATTCTACTGGTCGCCCCTCACAAGGTCGACCAAGTGGCAATCGTTCAGGTTCTGCCCCGCGCCGCGGTAGAGAAAGATAGATAAGGTATAAAGATATGCGCATTGTAGGAGGCCGCTTAAAAGGCAAAATGCTGACCAGTCCTAAAGACAATTCAGTTCGGCCAACCTCCGATCGCGTGCGCGAAAGCCTGTTTAACATCATTGCCCACGGCATTGATGGCTTTAATCTTGAAGGCGCTACTATTTGCGACCTTTTTGCAGGCACAGGCGCGCTGGGTATTGAAGCTTTATCCCGTGGTGCAAAATGGGCGTTATTTGTTGATGATAGCGCCGCATCACGTGGCCTAATTCGTGACAATACTATGGCATTTGGCCTTAATGGGGTGAGTAAAATATCACGTCAAGACGCACGAGACATTGGTCCACGCTCCAAACGTTCCACACAATTTGATCTGGTATTTGCCGATCCGCCTTACAACAAAGGTTATGGCCAGATTGCACTTTTATCATTGCACAACCATGGTTGGCTAAAACATAACGCAATTATAATATTAGAAGAAGCCAAACAAGCAAAAATTACCCTGCCCGAGTGTTTCAAACTACTTGATGAACGAAAATATGGTGACACAAAAATCTATATTGCTCAATATATAGTGTAATAAAACCGTATAAAATACGTCTTAAAAAAATCGATAACATCATGATGATTGAGCTAGAATCCTAAAGCCAAACCTAACACTGCCGACCCTTGAAGGCCAAATGATCCCTTCAGGGCTTGATGGCATGGCTAAACTTGCCTATGCACAGGGCTTGATTATTGCCAGGTCTATATTAACATAGACCAGCAAGTAAACTGGCGAGTATTAATAAATAACCTCAAGTAATTAAAAAGTTTTTAAAATAATATCACAATATAGGTGGTGATTTTAGTAATAATGACTACCTGTTATACACAAATAAGTTAAAATGTTAATTTCTACGAGTAATAAATAGAAGGTGAAGTAATGCAGTTTGGTAAGTTAGGTGCTGATAGAAAAATGATACTGTCGACAATTTGGATATTTTATTTAGTAAATATTCTATATGCCGATGTTTTAACGATTATGGGATCTGAGCCATCAATTCCAACAAATGGGGGCGAGTTAATAGAACCATTATTATCTCCTGCAATGTTTTTAGGCGCAGCCATATTTTTAGAAACAGCAATGATTATGATCGTTTTATCTCGATTATTAACGCAAAATATTAATCGCTGGGCTAACATAGTCGTTGCTCTAATGCAGGGTTCAGGTGTAACAGCATCTTTATTTGTTGGCACCGCAACAATGGACTATATTTTCTTTGTAGCTGTAGAAGTTACAACTTGCTTATTTATAGTTTGGTATGCCTGGACATGGAAAAAACTCTGGTTGAATGATGCATTTTTTTGAGTGACTTTTAAATCAAATTACCCACTGGTAAATCAAATTACCCACTGGGTTTGAAGCAAGCGTCAAGATTTAACAAATTTTGACGCTTGTTTTAGTCATTTAGTAGAGCTTATTATTGGCTGGCGTAATATAGTCTTAAGCTTTTCTTTCGCAACTTTTCGCGGGTCAGAGATGTAAATTTCATGGTGCTTATACGCGCCTTTATGTTGAGAAGGCATTTTATAACCTTGTTTCGGAATATAGTCATCATGCATATGGCGCAATATCGGCGCTTCATCTTCATAAGCGCCAATGTGTAAATATTGCGCCACTAACCCTTCATCATACTGCTCTACTCGTATTTTTTCCAACAATCTTGGCGCTGGTTTTTTAGGTTTACCCAATCCAACCACCCTAAATGCTTCAGCAATCATTTCGCTGGCGATCCAATCTGGCAACATTAGCATCAATGTCCATTGCCAATTGTCCTTATTGTCATTGACAAAATCATCCATATCCTCCGCCCACCATAAAGCCTGAAGTGATGGCACAATATAATCTTGCCCCGCTGCTTTGGATAAAAATTTTATTTTATATGCCAGCGGATAAAGCGCCGCCAAACTGTCAATATAAGCAGTTGATGTGCCAGGCGAGCCAATACCGTCAATCATCAAAAAATTCATCGGCGGTATTTTGATAATTTCATACTGTTTTGGTTTCGGATTATAAAATGCCTTTAAGGTTTTCTTAAAATCAACTTTGTTCATAACAATCTCCTTTAAGCCAATTTATCAGAAGCTACTGACATAGTTTGCCAGTATATTGGTTAACTTAAGCGCGCCAACTTATCTGTGGCAGAAATTAAATGATGTTTATTATCACCATCACTTGAGGCATGGCCTGCATTTTGGCTAATAATCAACTCTGCCTTGGGTAAGTGTTTAAGCAATGTGTGGGCATTTTCTACGGTGCAAACCACATCATATCGGCCATGCACAATAATGGTGGGAATATGCTCAATTTTATGACACTCATTGATGATTTGCTTAGGGCTTAAAAAGCAATCACTCATCATAAAATGTGCTTCATGGCGCGCCATAGCCCAGCAGAAATCATCATCATCACATTCGGCGACATATTCTGGGTTGGGCAGTAATGTGCAGCATCTAATTTCCCACAATGCCCAAGCTTTAGCAACAGCCAAAGCCGCTACTTTATCCTCGCCAACCATAATGTCATAAGCCGCCGCAATGCTAATTGTTTCGCTGCCGATATATTGACTTAGAATATCTGTATATTCTTGCCAATGGTCGGGGAATATTTCAGATGCACCGCCGCCACCAAATAACCAATGAGCATTTTCTGGCCGTGCTAAAAAAATACCCCGCAAGCATAAGCTTTTAACATGTTTGGGATGTGCTTGGGCATAAACCAATGCCAAAGTCGAGCCCCATGAGCCACCAAAAACATGCCACTTTTTTATCGCAAGTTTTTGCCGAATAGCCTCTATATCTGCTATCAAATGCTGTGTGTCATTAAATTCAAGTTTACCCAATGGGTGCGAGCGCCCGCAAGCACGCTGATCAAACAAAATAATATTATAAATTTCTGGGTCAAAAAACCGTCGGTCATTCGCGCTACACCCGCCCCCTGGGCCACCATGCAAAAACACCACAGGCTGACCTTTGGGGTTGCCACATTGTTCAACATAAAGGCTATGCCCATCGCCAACCTCCAACATAAAATGGTGGTAAGGTTCAATATTTGGGTAAAATTCTGGCTTTTGCGGCATATAAATTCCTAACAGGTTCTAGAATGCCTAGCGGCGTTCAAATAGTTTTTCAATATCGTTTAGTTTCAGCTCAATATAGGTTGGTCGCCCATGGTTGCATTGGCCGCTATGGGGGGTATCTTCCATATCACGTAGTAATTGGTTCATTTCATCAACATTAAGCCGCCTGCCAGAGCGCACCGAACCATGGCAAGACATGGTTGATAATATATGGTCAATTTTCTGCTTAATGGTCTGGGTCTGACCCAATTCAAGCAAATCATCAATAATGTCTTTAATCAATTTTTCAAGATTTTTATTGCTTAAAATGGCCGGAATTTCTCGAATCAACAAACTATTGTCACCAAAGGACTCAATGCACAAACCAACCTGTGATAATGTCTCTTGCGCATCCATAATCAACGTAAATTCTTGAGCAGTTAGCTCCACAATTTCTGGAATAAGCAATAGTTGACATTCAATATTTTGGCCATGAAACATTTTTTTCATGCGCTCATATACAATGCGTTCATGCGCTGCATGTTGATCGATGATGATCATGCCATTGCGGCTTTGAGCAATGATATAATTCTCATGGATTTGCGCCCGCGCTGCGCCAAGTGGTAGTGCTTCAACCTCGTTATCAACCTTAAACTCATGGCCTCGCGCATCAGCTGATGGCATGTCAAGCGACTGGCTTAGTATATTTTGTTCAACCCGCTCAGACATCATAGCGCCAGGTCGCAAATGCTCAGGTGCATAAGCGTTGCTCGGTATGCTTCCACCCTGGTTTTCCTGCGCACCGCGTTGGCTAAATGTTTTAAATCGGTCAAACCCGCCACGCGGCACATCGGGCGGCAAATCATAGGCAATAATATCATTTTTATTGCTGGTTTTTTGCTGCGCCATCTGTTCTTGAGAAAAATTTGCAACCGCCCCTTGACCTAGACTATTGGCGGCTTGATGCCCCGCTTCGGTTATGGCCTGTTTAATCGCGCCAATTATCAAACCGCGCACATAACCCGCATCTTGAAACCGAACTTCGGTTTTAGCAGGGTGCACATTCACATCCACAAAATTAGGTGGAACGGTTAAAAACAGGGCGAGCAAAGGGTGGCGACCATTGGGTAAAAAATCCATATAAGCGGCTTTAATCGCGCCAATTAACGTCTTGTCTTTAACTGGGCGATCGTTAACATACACATATTGCATTTGAGCATTACCGCGGTTAAGCGTCGGCAGTGCAATATACCCTTTTAAGTTTATCGTGAAACGGTGTGCATCATCGCCGCCGCGCGTAGCGTCAATCCATAAAGCATTATCACGAAACGCCGCCCCCATAATCGCGCCAAGCCGCTTTTTAAGTGCTGCTTCATGCTCACCTTGCTCGGCAATATAATTAACTGGCTTACCTAGCCCAGCCTGAATGCTAAAGCCGATATGGGGGTGCGCCATCGCAAAGCGCCTCATTACGTCCATCACCGCCATATTTTCAGCCCGTTCAGACTTCATAAATTTCAGCCGTGCAGGGGTCGCAAAAAATATATCTTTAACTTTAATAACAGTAGCTTGGTTACATGCTGCTGGTGCAAGTGGTATTAATTTACCACCAGTTAACCCAATGCAATAACCCGTTTCAGCATTTTTTTGCTTAGAAGTTATCGACATTTTACTAACCGACCCGATCGAGGGCAAGGCTTCACCGCGAAACCCAAAATGTTCAATGGTTAATTTCTCATCATCAGGTAATTTAGATGTTGCATGGCGCTCTATTGCTAATGATAAATCCTCTGCAGACATGCCATGTCCATTGTCTCGCACTTCAATCAATTGCTTGCCGCCACCCAAAAGTATAACAGTAATTTGAGTAGCCCCCGCGTCCAAAGAATTCTCGACCAACTCTTTAACCACGCTGGCTGGTCGCTCAATCACCTCACCTGCTGCAATGCGGTTAATGGTAATGTCAGGCAATCGCCTAATATCATTGGCTTGTTTTTTGGGCTGAATAATCATAGGTTTTTATCGCCTGTTTTTCCAAAAAAAACAAGCGTTAACTATGCATGGATAATTTACGCATTGAGGCCAAACCAATCCCGATAATGATTAGAAATATACCCGCTGCCCCATCAATCCATAACATCGCCTTGGCTTTCACCCATTTTGCAAGTTTTATGGACAAGCCAATATAAACCAACAACACACCCAACTCAATGAGGATGGATATAATTGCCAAAATTGAAAATTGTAAGGTGAGAGAGATTTCGCCCGCCAATGCAGGGTTAACAAATTGCGGCAGCAACGCCACAAAAAACACCAAGTTTTTGGGGTTGGATGCTTGAATGATAAACCCGCGTGAAAAAGCCGACCCCTTCCCACCAATTTTTGTATCAATAGATTGCAGTTCACCTTCATCCGCTGAGCCATTTTTAAAGTGTTTCATCAGCGGCCATATCATGCTTGCGCCCATATAAACCAAATATGCCGCACCAATATATTTCACGATGCTAAATAAGCTGGCCGAGGTTATAATTAACGCCCCAACACCAATGGCTGAGAGAATAAAATACAAGCTGTTGGCCGCTAAAATTCCGAGCATGCTCCAAATACCTGCTGAAAGCCCATTGCGCATAGACTGTGAGATGGTCAGCAACACAGCAGGCCCTGGCGAGAAGCATAATAGCAATTCAGCAAAGATAAATAAAATAACCGCATCAACAAATATTGCTGGTATTAGATCAAACATTAACCACTCCATAAAAATTTCCTGTATCAATCATCTGATGTTAAAGCATATATAACAAGTCAATATTTTTGATTTAAACACGATATTAAACCTTGTATTTAGAGCAACCTGCCCCATATTGGTATCAATAGGAGTATTATATGAACGAATTATTTGGCAATCAGCCACTGAAAATGATCATTAAACTGGTTTTAATGTCACTTTTTGTGGGCTTTATACTCAAAGTTTTACACATTACCCCCGTTGGTATTTTCGAATGGATGGTTGAGAGCATTGCCCATGTGATAAATACTAGCTTTGATAATGTTGAAAAAATCATCTCCTACATCCTCACAGGTGCTGTCATTGTTATACCTGTTTGGTTGTTCAAACGGATGGGCGAGAAAAAGCATGAAGATAAGATAAAAAATATCTATAGCAATGATAAAAAATAGGGGATGAAGATGCAAAATAAAGCACAGCAAAATAATGGTTTCTGGATTAAACTGGCCGTAGCGGCAATTCTGTTAGCTTTGGTTTTTAATTTTTTCAGTATCGGTTTGGGGTTTTTAATTAGCCTAATTGTTGGTACATTTGTTGATATATTACTATTTATTGTGCTGGGCGCCGTCGATATATTATTATTTTTCATTGATGTTTTTGTAATGGCAATTTTATTCGCGGTCAAATTATTGGTTGGCGCGGTTAACATATTTGTTTGGCTATTGCTCAGCGCTCTAACTTTAGCAGGTTATACAATCATTGCCGCTGTTATCATCATCCCATTATTGCTAATTTATCAATATCAGCAAAACAATAACAAGCCTGCTAATGTTGATCAGCAAGATGCAAGCATGTAATAATAAGCTAGTAAAACAAACCAAAACCGATTAAAAGGTCATAATCTCTCCAATATAATGGATTTTTATGGCCGATTTATTCAAATTAATTTCCCCACTTTTATTTAAATTAGAGCCTGAACAGGCGCATCGCGCAGCAATTAATGCTTTGCAACTTGGCCTAGCGCCCAAAGGCAAGCTTTCCAACCAAGGCCTAGAGCAAACCGTTTTTGGGCTAAAATTTGACAATCCCATTGGCATTGCAGCAGGGTTTGATAAAAATGCCGAGGTTGGTAATGAGGTCATTAAAGTCGGCTTTGGCTTTAGCGAAATTGGCTCGGTTACCCCAAAACCGCAACAGGGCAACCCAAAACCAAGGCTATTTCGGGTTGAAGAACATATGGGTGTAATCAATCGTATGGGGTTTAATAATGAAGGGCATCGTAAAGTTCTTGAACGAATGCGCGGCCAAAGATTACATAAAAAAACTGGGCAAATTGGTGTTAATATTGGCGCCAATAAAGACAGTGACGATTTTATTGCAGATTATGAATTGGGCATAGAGGTTTTCTACAATGTGGCAGATTATTTTGTAGCCAATATTTCTAGTCCCAATACGCCAGGCCTACGCGCTTTGCAATCAAAGGCCAGTTTAGAAAAACTGGTCACCCGCATTGTTAAACAACGCGATAAAATGGCCAAGCGGTCCGGTAAAACCATTCCGCTTTTACTTAAAATTGCGCCAGACCTAACCGATGAGGATCTTGCTGATATTGCTGAGATTAGCCTTGCTTCTAAATTAGATGGTGTGGTGGTTTCCAACACCACTATAAGGCGTGATTTCATTCAAGGCCATTTGCATGAAAATGAGGCTGGTGGCCTGTCAGGTAAACCGTTATTTGAATTTTCAACCCATATGCTAGCGCGGTTTTATCAAGCCACACAGGGCAAAATACCGCTGGTCGGAGTTGGCGGCATTTCTAATGGAGAAACCGCCTA
This sequence comes from Hyphomicrobiales bacterium, assembly GCA_016744975.1. Classification (GTDB taxonomy): domain Bacteria; phylum Pseudomonadota; class Alphaproteobacteria; order Rhizobiales; family OSC116; genus OCS116. Next base: position 13,483 of record JADGDI010000058.1, read on the forward strand.
TCAAAAAATTTGCGCGGGTGCAAGTTTGGTGCAATTATATTCTTGCCTTATCTATAGCGGCACGGCTATCATTGATGATATTCGCCAAGCTATTTTAGATGGCCTTGCGCGCGATGGCTTTACAAGCATCGAGCAGGCAACAGGCAGCCAAGCCGACCATTGGGCACAAAAAACCACCCGCTAGAATTATCATTTTATTCATTAAAATCACCATTTCATTCTTTAGGATCTGCATTTATGACCATCACCATTTATCACAATCCACGTTGCAGCAAATCCCGCGCAGCGTTACAGTATTTAGAAGATACAAAGGTCGAATTTGACATTGTTACCTATCTAGATGGCAGTTTAAACGCCCAAAAATTAAGTAATATTTTATCCGCATTGGGCATGAGCGCAAGCGAGGTTATTCGCAAGGGCGAGAAAATTTATAAGGCATTAAATTTGAAAGATGAGCAAGATGAACAAAAGCTGATCAACGCCATTGCCAAACATCCAATCTTGCTAGAAAGACCCATTTTGGTCAAAGGTGACCAAGCTGCAATCGCTAGACCCATTGAAAACATCTTCGCATTAATCAAAAATTAAACCATATTAAAAACTTATAGGGGTTAAGTATTTGTATTTTATTTTCACCACCATTAGCCCTGTTTTTTTACTAATTGTCTTGGGGTATATTGCAGTAAAAAGCAATTATTTTCCCAAAACCGGCATTGCTGCTCTGACGGCTTTTGTTAATAGCATTGCCGCACCAATATTATTATTCCGTGCTATGCTGACCATGGATTTTAATAAGGTGTTTAACGTCGCTTTGGTTGCACCGTATTTTGTCGGTGCAATCGGAACATTTTTACTGACAATCATAGTCTCGCGCAGTATTTTTAAAAATCGCCCTGGTGAGTCTGTGGCAATCGGCTTTAGTTCAAGTTTTGTTAACGGCTTGCTCATCGGCTTCCCAATCATCCAAACCATATATGGCGATGAAGCGGTACTTTTATATTTTACGGTAATCGCATTTCATTCACCAATATTATATACATTGGGCATGGTAACCATGGAATTGTCGCGTAAAGATGCACAACCCCTTGGCATTACTTTTATCAATGCGGGTAAAAATATTATAAAGCAACCCTTGCTCATTGGTATTGCATTGGGTTTTTTAGGTAATTTTTTAGGTCTAACCCAACCGCTCATTATAGATACCACCACTAAAGCCATTACACATGCCGTCATACCATGTGCTTTATTTGCAATTGGTGGGGCGCTAAATAATTATAAGATTGCCGCAAATTTTGCGCAAGCGGCTGTGGTTAGTTTTATGAAATTATTTTTGCAACCATTCATCGTTTGGCTGGTGTTGATACCCATTTTAAACACGCCGATTGAAGATGCGAGAATATTTATTTTACTAGCTGCTATGCCAACAGGGGTTAATGCCTATATTTTTTCAAGCTATTATAACCGTGGGGTCAATGTCGCCACCAATGTTATTTTAATTAGCACCGTCGCGAGTTTCTTAAGCATTAGCATCTGGTTATGGTTGCTTGAAAACATCCAATTTTAATTGCGAAATTTTGCTATGCAAAGTAACACCGCGAGCAAATAATAGCACCGCTAAAGCTGCCCAATGGCCATGGTTGCCAAAATAATGCACCAATATATACCATGAAATAAGATAAATAGTAAGGCTGATTAACATCATGTTGCGCATATCAGCGCCCCGGGTCGCCCCTAAAAAAACACCATCCACCGTATAACACCATGCACCGAGCAATACCAATATAGCAGGCCATATTAAATAAGCACTTGCAGCAGTTCTAACTGCCATATCTTGGCTCATAAAATCAATGGCATAGCCACCTGCTAACAGGGTTAAAGCTGCCATTAAAGTTGCCATTGCAAAAGCCCAAACAAGCGATAATTTAAAGGCACGGTCAAATATTTTATTGTTTTTTGCGCCAATAGATTGCCCAATAAATACCTCAGCAGAGGTTGCAAATCCATCTAAAAAATAGGCAAACACTGAAACAAATTGCAATAAGATTGCATTGGCAGCAAGCAGTATATCACCCATATTGGCGCTTTGAATGGTAAAAAATGTAAAGCTTACGGTTAAGGCCAAAGAGCGGATCATAATGTCTCGATTAACGTGGAACATGCGCAATGTTTTGGCGCGGTGTAAAATATTATCAAGCGGTTGCATAAAGTATTTAGGGCGGTAAATAGTCAATATCAATATAAGCGATACGCCAAATGCAATGATCTCCGCCAAACCGCTCGCCCAAGCAACGCCTTCGACGGCCATGTCTAAAACCATTACAAAATATAGGTTTAACAATATGTTAGCAGCATTTAAAATCACTTGCACCAACAGGCCTAATTTGGCGCGACCTTGGCCCATTAGCCAACCTAAAATCACATAATTCATTAAGGTAAAGGGGGCGGCCAATGCCCGGATTTTATAATAATCACCACTTAATCGCTGCACTTCAGCGCTGGCATTGGTAAAATAAAATATACCGCTAATCACGCTTTGGCGCAGCAAAATTAACAGCAAGCCAACCACAAAACCAACCATTAAAACTCGCAAAAATATTGCCGCTAATTCACCATCATCATTAGCGCCTTTGGCCTGCGCGCTAAAGCCCGATGTGCCCATGCGGAAAAATCCAAGTGTGCCAAATATCAGTGAGAATATCATTCCGCCAAATGCCACAGCGCCTGTTGCAGCAGCAGCGCTAATACCGCTTGGTAAATTAGCGTGGCCGATCACCGCAATATCCGCAACCCCCACCAAAGGTGTGGTGATGTTAGATAAAATAACCGGCATGGCAATGGTTAAAATCTGCCGATGGCCAAAATTTTCAAGTAAATTAGATTGTTGTTTTGGCATAGCAATTTTTGTCAATATCACAGATTTGAACAGATAATATGATTGATTCTAAATCAAGCTTCTCTAAGGCTGCCATTATTTTTTGACTAAGTTTTTGTTTCTGTTCTTGGTTACGCCCAGACATAATTTTTGCTGTAACATGCAAAAAATATTCCTTATCAGTTCTTATTTTATAACCATCAAATGCTAAGGCTCTACTACGAATGTCAGTAGCGACAAATAAGCCACTTTCATGGGCTGCAGCATGCACCACCGAAACTAGTTTCGATGGCGTTACAAACTTGGCTAAACCTGTTGAATATTCAATAATACAATGCGGCATGTTATTCCTTTAATTGGCTTTACCTATAGATACTTATCTTATTCACTCATATCCGCACCAGAAAGCGCTTTTTCGATTAAAGCCTTAGTAGCTTTAATGCCGTATAATCTGGCAAAGCCACCAAATCTTGGGCCTTGGCTTTGGCCTAGCAAAATTTCATATAAGGCTTTAAACCAGTCACGCAAATTCTCAAATTCATGCTCTTTACCTACCGCAAACACTTCGGTCATAATGTCACTGGCTGGCAAATCTTCAGGCATATTGCCCAAACGCAGCGCCAATGCTTCCAAGGCTTTGCGTTCCTGATCAGTTGGGCTACGAAACTTCTTAGTGGGCTTTACAAAATCCTCATAATAAGCCAAAGCATAACCTAGAAGTTTGTCCAATGTTGGGTATTTCTGTGGCGAGGCATCGTCAATATAATTGCCGATAAAACCCCATAAAGCTGGTTTATTATCAACATTCGCAGCTGAAACCAAGTTCAGTAATAATGCGAAGCTTATCGGAATTTCTTCTTCTGGCATGTTACCATTATGGATATGATAAGCCGCGTTTGAAATTTTATCTTTGGCTTCTTGGCCATCATACTTTTCCAAAAAAGTAAAATATTCATCAACCGCTTTTGGAATTACATCAAAATGTAATTTCTTAGCTTTGCGTGGGCTTTGATACATGTAATAAGACAGGCTTTCAGGCGTAGCATAACGCAACCAATCTTCCATTGTTAATCCATTGCCTTTGGATTTGGAGATTTTTTTGCCTTCTTCATCCAAAAACAGTTCATAAGAAAAGCCAACAGGCGGCGTTACGCCCAATGCGCGGCAAATGCGAGATGATAAAATCACACTTTCACTCAAATCTTTCCCCGCCATTTCATAATCAACGCCTAAAGCGACCCAGCGCATTGCCCAGTCGGCTTTCCACTGCATTTTACAATGCCCACCAGTGACTGAAACAGTAACAATTTCAGAGGTTTCCTGATCTTTATAACTTATTGTGCCAGCTTCAACATTACGCTCAATAATCGGCACTTGCAATACTATGCCAGTGCGCGGGCAAATTGGCAAAAACGGGCTGTAGGTCGCGCGCCTTTCCTCGCCTAATGTTGGCAAAATAATGTCCATTATGTCATCAAACTTCTCAAGCATTAGCAGCTGAGTGGCATCTAATGCGCCAGATTTATAACAATCAGTCGCGCTGACAAATTCATAATCAAAACCAAAGCTGTCCAAAAACTCTTGTAATCGTTGATTGTTATGGGCAGCAAAACTTTTATTAGTACCAAATGGGTCGCGTACTTGGGTTAATGGCAAGCCAAGTTGGGTTGCCAACATTTCTTGGTTTGGCAAATTGGTTGGCACCTTTCTAAATCCATCCATATCATCAGAAAAACAAATAAGGCGGGTTTTGCGGCCAGTCAATAATTCAAACGCATGGCGCACCATTGTGGTACGGGCAACTTCACCAAAAGTGCCGATATGTGGCAGGCCAGAAGGGCCATAACCTGTTTGAAAAACAATCGGTTTATCTTTATCTGCATTGGGTTTATTCGCATCAAGCTTATCTAAGCGCTTTATAAGTGTTTTGGCTTCTAAATAAGGCCAAGCTTTACTATTTTGCGCGACATTTTTAAGTTCCTGTACCAGATCAGACATAGAACCCTCCTTGC
>JADGDI010000059.1:0-9431 GCA_016744975.1 Hyphomicrobiales bacterium
AAGTAGACCTGCCCGTCTAAATCACTTTCCGTCATGCCGTTTTTTTGTGCAATTTGTTTAATAAAATGTCGATATAATCCCAAGTCACGATACTTTAGAGTTGCATATTCTATGGGCAATTTATCCAAATTATAATTCAATTGATCAAGATTATACAATTCGGCAAGGCTATTATCATTTAGAGAAAATCTAAATTTAGAATTTAAATTAGCAAGCCCACCCAAGTTTAAATTTCCAATTTCAAATATCGCTTGGTTATTATCGCTTTGATATTCAAATGCAACATCTAAAATACCATTTAATTGTTTTATCTCATAATCAACCAAAAATCGTGCGAGCTCATGTGGTAAATGATTGCGGCTAATCTCCATTCCCGTCAAATGAATGTCCCAGTTGCTGGGTAAGTGGTTTACTACTGCCAATTTATTATATGAACCCTCAGCAATATAGCTGACTTCATTTAGGCTATCGCTAAGCTTAAGCCCCTTAAAATTAAGCATTTTATAGTCTAACTCGTGGTGGAGTGCGGCAATTTTATCAGCGATTGATTGCGCCAATGATACCTGCTCAAAATGTGGCTGATAGCCAAACTGAATGTCGCTGATATTAAGCATATCAACGGTGTATGTTTGTCCATAATAGACGATGCTAATATCGCGAAGTTGCAGATTTTCAATATTGACTGCTTGGTTGCTAATTGGGTTAATACCAGTGACCATCACCTCAGCAATATCCAATTTAAACCAAATCTGGTTACTATCTGCAACCTTTAAACCAGTTAATTTTGCAGTTTGTTTAGCATAATCAATCGTAAATTTGTCATATTCACTTAAATCAAAACCAGTTTGCTTTAACAGATTAATATTCTGTTCAATCGCTTCTTTTGCTTTAACATTGATATAATATCCAGTACCAGCACCACCAATACCAATAAATACCAAAAGGCCAACAAGGCCACTTAATAGTTTTTTCACTTTAAATTCCGACTAATTTCTCATAATATCAATATTGTTGAATTGAATTAAACTATGAATCTGTTATTTTTTTCACCATACTTAATGCGTAAGTTATTTGCAAACTAAGTCGAAACTATGGTCAATAAACAAGGCAAATAATGATAAACTTATACAGTGATACCCAGACCAAACCCACCAAAGAAATGCGAAAATTTATGGCAACTGCCGAGGTGGGTGATGAACAGCAGTTGCTGGATCCAAATGTGAATAAATTATGTGAAATGTCGGCTAATTTACTGGGTAAAGAAGATGCCATGTTTTTGCCGTCAGGCATCATGTGTAATTTAATTTCGGCACTAACCCATTGCCGTATGGGTGATGAGGTGATCGCTGCGGAAAATTCTCACATCATTATGATGGAAGCGGGCGGCTTAGCGCTTGGGCAAATCTCTAATCAAACGATAAATCAACCAAGTGGAATATTTACAGCAGATGATGTTGAAACTTGCTTGGCCAAAAGGCGAATGGGTAAAAACTCGCTTATTCCAAAAATGCTATCAATTGAGAATACCCATAATTTTGGTGGAGGCATTGCGTGGCGTATGGAACAGCTAAATCCAATAACCCAATTTGCTAAAAAAAACAACTTAAAATTACATATGGACGGCGCTAGAATGATCAACGCTTCTGTGGCGATGAACATAAAAATGGCCGATTATGCAAGCGAGTTTGACAGTGTTTGGTTTGATCTGTCAAAAGGCCTTGGTTGCCCGGTTGGCGCGGTTTTGGCGGGCAGCAGTGATTTTATCAAGCAGGCCTGGATATGGAAAATTCGCTTAGGTGGTGCAATGCGTCAAGCGGGCATCATAGCTTCAGCAGGTATTTATGCGCTTGATCGTCATCTTAAACATTTGGTAAAAGATCATAAAAACGCACGGGATCTGGCTGTAAACCTTAATCAAATTGATGGGATATCGATTAATTTGGACATGCTACATACCAATATTTTGATAATTAATGTCAAGGATTCAAAACATACAGCAGTCGAAATATGCAGCAAGTTAAAACAGCAAAATGTTGCAATGGTAGCGTTGAATGATGATGAAATAAGAGCCGTCACGCATTTAGACGTGAACGCCGATCAATGTGAGCAAGCTGCCCAAATTTTCAAACATATAATCACTCAGTAAAACACTAGCAATTAGGAAAAAACACTTTTCATGGTGAATGCAAAAACCATTGTGAACGCGACATCAATAAATAATAATATAGCAGCATTACCGCCAGTCGTTGCCAGAGAGACTTTTGCCACCCGCCATTTATAAATCAGCATAAAGACAGATGAGAAGAACATCAAAGAGAGGGTAACGCTAGAGGGCAGCCCAAAATGAAATAAAATGACAGGCGCCGCAACCAATGTCAGGGTGACAACCGCACTCCAATTATCAACAATAACATAACGTAGAAAATGTTCCGTAATATTCATTAATTTACAAATTATATAAGCAACCAATGGCCATAAAAACCAATTGGTAATCAAAATAAAAACCTGAAGAAAGCTAGCTTTTTCAATTAATATTTTCCCATTTGCTGCCTCGCTAAAAATTTGCGACTCAATTGGCGCCATATAAAGTTGGAAAACTAAAATTAAACTAATGGTAGCAAAAGAATAAATAAAATTTTGAATATTAACTTCAAAATATTTTAAGGCGTTATTTTTTCGTAAAAAAATTGCCCATGCACCAGTGATATTTGCATCAATTTGTTGTAATCCAGTTGTCATTACTTGCCTACTTTAGCAAAATAATTGCATATAAATTCAAAATAAATTTTTGCTAAAGTTTCAATATCCTTAACATCAACATGTTCATCAATTTTATGCATGCTAGCCCCGACCAATCCAAATTCAATAGTTGGGCAATGGTTTTTAATAAAACGCGCATCAGATGTGCCACCACCAGTTGATAATTTAGGTTTTTTATCGCAAAACTTTTCGACCGCATCGCTAAGCAACCCAACCAATATATCATTTTCAGTGTAGAAAGCCTCGCCAGAGCGGAAATAACTAACCTCATAATGCCCACCCAACTCATCGTGAATGGCATCGAACTTCTGTTTTAATAAAGTCTCTAAGCTGTCAAAATTATGCAAATTATTGTAACGAATGCCAAATTTCACCTTAATGTTACTTGGCAGCATATTATGAGCTTCATTACCAACATCAACACTTGTCACCTCAAGGTTGCTCGGTTGAAAAATATTAGTGCCTTGGTCAAGCGCATCATTACAAAGCCGATCAAGTACTTTAGCAAGTCGTGGCATTGGGTTGTCAGCACGTTCTGGGTATGCAATATGACCTTGAGTGCCAAATAATGTCAAGTTACCAAGCAAACTACCACGGCGCCCAACTTTAATTTCTTCACCCATAACATAAGGGTTAGATGGTTCCCCAACAATACAATGATCGAGCTTAATATTTTGCTCTTTAAGCCAGTTTAACATTTTTGGCGTGCCATTTATTGCGACCGCTTCTTCGTCACCGGTGATTAAAAAACTCAATGTACCTTTAAAGTTTTTAGAAAAATCAGGTGTTTCACTAATATACTTTATTGCCGCACTGGTAAAACAAGCAACGCCACCTTTCATATCAGCAGCACCACGGCCAAAAAGCTTGCCATCAACTATATTGCCTGAAAATGGCGGCTGTGACCAATCATTCACCTCACCAGTTGGCACCACGTCGACATGACCTGCAAAACAAAGGTGCGGCTCACCGCTGCCTATTTCCGCGTAAAGATTGTCAATATCATCATAACCCGTTTCACTGAACGGCAATTTGCTGATTCTAAACCCAGCTTCAGACAAATATTTTTCTAAAATATCCAAGGCTGGGGTTGCGATTGGTGTAACCGTAGCTTCACGTACCAACAATTGGGTTAACATCACTGCATTTGGAATGGTATCGGTCATGAAACTCTTTCTGATCAATCGCGTAACAAGTCATTGATAGAGGTTTTTGCACGGGTCTGTGCGTCAACCTTTTTAACAATCACAGCGCAATAAAGGCTTGGGCCAGGTTGGCCATTTGCCATGGTCTTACCAGGCAATGCCCCAGGTACAACCACACTATATGGCGGGATAACACCTGTCGTAATTTCACCAGTTGCACGGTCTACAATTTTAGTCGACATGCTTAAATAAACACCCATGCTAAGCACTGCACCTTGGCAAACCCGAACACCCTCAACCACTTCGCTACGTGCGCCAATAAAGCAATCATCTTCAATAATCACTGGGCCTGCTTGTAATGGCTCAAGCACACCGCCAATACCAACACCACCAGATAAATGTACATTTTTGCCGATTTGCGCGCACGAACCAACGGTTACCCATGTATCAACCATTGTGCCTTCATCCACATATGCGCCCAGATTTACAAAAGAAGGCATTAAAACTGCGCCTTTACCAATAAAAGCCGACTTGCGAACAATAGATCCAGGAACAGCTCTAAAACCTGCTTCACGAAAGCGATTTTCGCCCCAACCCAAAAATTTACTATCAACTTTGTCCCACCAATGAGCATTGTCTGGGCCACATTCCATAATTTTCATGTCATTTAAAACAAATGAAAGTAAAACAGCTTTTTTAAGCCATTGATTTACAACCCAGTCATTGCCATTTTTTTGAGCAACCCGTGCTTGGCCATTGTCGAGTAAATTAAGTGCTTCTTCAACCGCTTCGCGTATTTCGCCTTTTGTGCTAATACTTAAGCTAGCACGGTTTTCAAACGCGTCATTAATGATATTTTCGAGACTCATAATTGCATCCATTTTTAAAATCAGTTGAATTTGAAATTAGTCAATTAGTGCATATAGTCAACAACAATCATTGCTTAACCAGTAATTTTACGCATGATAGTTTCAAGTAAACCTGCCTTAAAGAAATTTGACCATATATTTGCCGCAACCGCCATGATAAAAACAAATAATATACTGGTGATAATGGATGCCGTAACGCTACTTTTGTTTAACATGCCCATATATTCCATAATGCCCATGCCTAAATAAATATGCAAAATATATAAGGTTAACGTTTGCCGACCAGCCGTGTTAATTGCTTTCACCAATGAGAATTGAGCAAATTTTTTGGCAAACATAATTGATGCCGCAAGGATTGCACAGGCGGTGGCGCTAGCGGTAATCATGTAAATAATGGTTGCAGGAATTGGCGAGGTGGTAAACATGCCAATCATCGACTGTAACTCTTTATCACTACTAGCGAATAACATGTCAATCACACTGGCAGAAGCAAATTGACCAATTACAGCAACGCCAATGCCTAGTATGATCATTTTCATTTGCACTTTTTTATTGGTTAAATTTACACGGCTTAATATCACACCAAAAAGTAAAAATCCAAGCCACGGAAATACAGGATGCCAGCCATTATAAAATAGGTTTCGAATACCACCTTCAAAGCTAAAAAAACCAACATAGTCGTAATTTGTCCAGTTCCAGCCAAGATCAAAATCCAACAATATGAGCATTGCGGTGGCGATGAGTAATATTCCAATAATGATATATCGCAAATATTTACTACTTAAAGGTGCAAGAAACGCGGCAAATAAAAAATAAATGCCATAATAATGCAGAATATCCGCACTAAAAATAATGGCATTTATCATCCCAATGACAAATAAAAACAAACCGCGTTTAATGGTGGTGGTGGTAAAGTTTCCAACACCGTTATCATTATTTAACCTTGCAATTTGCACTGTTAGCCCTAAACCTAAACCAGCCAATATCACAAATAAAGCTGCTGCACGGCCTTCTAATAAGCTATAAAACCAAGCCGCATTGCCTAAATCTGAATCATTAGCGACCATTACGACTTTAAAGTTAACAAAAACCATGCCAAAAAAAGCCAAAAATCGCGCAAAATCTAACCCAGCTATTCGGCCTAGCTTATGTTTTTGCGCCATTTGTTCAACCATGCGTCATCCAACCCAATTAAAGTAAAACTAAAGTTTGGTCTTTATGTAGCAACTTTTGTAAAAATATCAAGAGCATCCACTCGTAGCCCCGCAAGTTTCACATTTCATACATGTGCCATTGCGCACTAATGTAAAATTCCCACATTCCCCACAAGCATCGCCTTCATAGCCTTTCATTCGGGCGATATTGCGAAGTTCGGCCTTTTGTTTCAGATTATTTAAAGCGGCTTTAGGTTCACCTAGTGAGGGTGTTTCAACAAGGGGTGTTTCAACAATAAGTGGTTCAATAATCTTCGCTGTCGAGTCACCCACTTCAACTTTTTGACCCTTTAGTTTACTGCTTGATAAAACCACCAAACTTGGATCAACTTTTTGGCGGGCAAATCCAGCGCTAACCACTCGCTCTGCTTTTATATGGTCGTCCTGTTTCCCTTCATTGTCCCCTCCGCCAAGCTCATCATAACCGATAGAGTCGGGCGCAATATGCGCTAAGTCGTGGCGCCCAAGATATGAAACCGCAAGCTCACGGAAAATATAGTCTAAAATGGATGTTGCATTTTTAATGGTTTCATTGCCTTGTACAAGGCCAGCAGGTTCAAACCGCGTAAAAGTAAAGGCTTCAACAAATTCTTCAAGCGGCACACCATATTGCATGCCGAGCGAAATCGCGATGGCGAAATTATTCATTAAACTTCTAAATGCCGCACCTTCTTTATGCATGTCAATGAATATCTCACCAATTCGACCATCTTCATATTCACCAGTGCGCAAATAAACTTTATGACCACCAACCGATGCCTTTTGCGTATATCCCTTACGCCTATTAGGCAGTTTTTCACGTTGCTGGGCGTCGTGTTTATTAGCCACTTCAACAATGCGTTCAACAATACGTTCTGTAACAATTTCAACTTTTGCCGCTTGGTTTTTATCATCAAATGTTTCGTCATCATCATTTAAATCACCTAAAACTTGGCTCATTAAAGGTTGGCTGAGTTTAGAGCCATCACGGTATAAAGCATTGGCTTTAAGTCCCATTTTCCATGATAACATATAAGCGTCTTTGCAAGCTTCAATGCTAGCGTCATTGGTCATGTTAACGGTTTTTGATATTGCACCAGATAAAAATGGTTGTGCTGCCGCCATCATTTTAATATGGCTGCTAACTGAAAGTGAGCGTTTCCCAACACGTCCACATGGGTTTGCACAATCAAACACACCCAAATCTTCATCTTTTAAATATGGGGCGCCTTCAACTGTCATAGCGCCGCAAACATAAAGGTTGGCCATTTCAATTTCTGCCTTGCTAAAGTCCAATGCTTCTAACATGTCAAACTTATAATCATCAAGTTGTGTGTCACTAAAACCTAAAATTTCTTTGCAAAATGTTTCTCCAAATGTGAATTTGTTAAACACAAATTTTAACTCAAAAGCACTTTTTAGACTTGCTTCAAGCGCGTCAATCTGTGCGTCACCAAAGCCTTTATTGCGTAAAGTCTCATGATTGATGGCCGCTGCACCTTCTAAAGTGCCATGACCAACGGCATATTTTTTAATCGCTTCAATTTCATCTTGGCTATAGCCAAGTTGTGCTAGGGCTTGTGGTACCGCAGTGTTGATAATTTTAAAGTAACCACCACCTGCTAATTTCTTAAATTTCACCAAAGCAAAATCAGGTTCAATACCCGTAGTTTCACAATCCATTACCAAACCAATGGTACCGGTAGGGGCAATAACCGTGGTTTGTGCATTGCGATAACCATATTGTTCACCAAGCTTTAATGCTAAATTCCATGCATCTTGCGCAGCCTTAATAAGCCCCTTATCGTTACAATTTTTAACATCCAACGGCACTGGGTTAATGCTTAAACCAACATAGCCATCATGGTTTGAGTGAGCCGCATTATGGTGGTTCCTAATCACCCGCAACATGTTATCTTTATTGGCTTCATAACCATTAAATGCACCAAGTTTTGCAGCCATTTCTGCACTGGTCGCGTAAGAAATTCCAGTCATAACCGCAGTAATAGCACCGCAAATCGCGCGGCCCTCATCACTATCATAAGATAAGCCATTGCACATTAATAGCCCACCAATATTAGCAAAGCCAAGCCCAGTGGTACGATAATCATACGAAAGTTGTGCAATTTCCTTAGATGGAAATTGTGCCATTGTCACAGATATTTCAAGCACAATCATCCATAAGCGTACCGCATGCTGAAATTCATCAACATTAAATGTGCCATCTTCTTGTCTAAACTTAAGCAGGTTGAGAGAGGCCAAGTTACATGCTGTATCGTCCAAAAACATATATTCGCTACAAGGGTTAGAGGCTCTAATTTCTCCCCCAGCTGGGCAGGTGTGCCAATCATTAATCGTAGTATGATATTGAATGCCAGGATCAGCACATGCCCATGCGGCATAACCAACTTTGTCCCATAATTCACGAGCCGAAACCTGTTTCATCACACTGCCATCAGTTCTGGCGGTCAAATTCCAAAGCCCGTCATTCTCAACGGCATTTAAAAAATCATCACTTACCCGTATGCTATTGTTAGAGTTTTGCCCAGCAACTGTGCTATAAGCTTCACTATCCCAATCGGTGTTATAGGTTTCAAATTGAATGTCTTTATAACCCTGCCGTGCAAATTGAACCACACGTCCAATATAATTATCAGGTACAAGATCTTGCCTTGCAGCTTTAATTTCACGCATGAGGGCAGGGTTCTTTTTCGGATCAAAACAGCTATCATCTGGTCCATCACAATTAACACAGGCCTTAAGAACTGCGCTTAAATGCTTGGCGACTATTTTAGAGCCTGTCACAATTGCAGCGACTTTTTCTTCTTCTTTAACCTTCCAGTTGATATATTCTTCAATATCTGGGTGGTCAATATCTATCACCACCATTTTGGCCGCACGGCGGGTTGTTCCACCAGACTTAATCGCCCCAGCACTGCGGTCACCAATTTTTAGAAAACTCATTAAGCCCGAAGATTGACCACCGCCAGCAAGATCTTCACCGGCGCCGCGTATATAAGAAAAGTTGCTGCCAGTACCTGAACCATATTTAAATAGCCGTGCCTCGCGTACCCATAAATCCATAATACCGCCTTCATTGACTAGGTCGTCATTGACGCTTTGGATAAAACAAGCATGCGGTTGAGGGTGCTCATAAGATGAGCTTGAGCGGGTTAGTTCTGCAGTTTTATAATCGACATAATAATGCCCTTGGCTCGGTCCATCAATACCATAAGCCCAATGCAAGCCAGTGTTAAACCATTGCGGACTATTAGGCGCGACCATCTGGTTAGCCAACATATAGCGTATTTCATCATAAAATGTTCTGGTGTCTTCGTCACTAGCAAAATATCCAGCTTTTTTCCCCCAATAAGCCCATGTCCCAGCCAACCTATCAAACACTTGCTTGGCACTGGTTTCAGGGCCATATTGCTGCGCTTCATCCATGCGATCAAGTGCAGCAT
>JADGDI010000059.1:9441-17889 GCA_016744975.1 Hyphomicrobiales bacterium
CTCGGCGCGACAACCAAACGGGTATGCCATCTTCTTTGACCGCTAATGTATGTGCGGGAATTCCAGCCTTTCTAAAATACTTTTGGGCAATAATATCTGCCGCGACTTGACTAAAGTTTTTTGGTACATCAAAATCTCGCAAGGAAAATACAATGGATCCATCAGGGTTTTTAATTTCACTTGAAACTTTACGAAAAGCAATCGTCGCATAGGGCGATACGCCTTTGACGGTATATTTACGCTGGATTTTCATATTTATTCTCTCAATTTTGGGTTATCTATTATAAATGCTCATTTTAGAACTTGTTTAGCTTGTGTTATAGGCAATCGTAAAACAATGTCTAAACTCCGGCAATATACAACCTGTCGAATAAAGCATATTCGAATTTATATTATTAATCTTAAAACTAGAAAATAGTTGTTTGCCGCAAATATTTTACTTTTCAATTGTAATTTAAATAACCCAAAAAAACCTCACTCGTCAATACGTAGTGTATAATAAAAATAACACATCAACATATAGTGTGTAAGCTTTACTAATTTTTCGATATATTAAATTTTGACTTGCCGCAAAATTTAGAGATTCTCCCCAAATTTAATTAATAATGATTAGGTGTAAATATTAGCAATTGGCCAAAACAACTTAGATCTTTAATAAAAACAAATAACATTTTTAGCCAGTTTACTTTTTATTTAAACATTAACGATAAGATATAGAAGTTTATTAAGCCTAATTTGTATAGTGTGTGGGGGAGAAATATGGCTAAACATAATGCATTGTTTAAAGCTCTTGATGAGTTGCATATATTGATTATTGAAGACAACATGTCGATGATAAAAATATATAAAAATATTTTGGCCTCTTTTGGCGTGAAACAAGTTTCTTTTTCAACAACGATGGAATATGCGCAAGAATTAGTCAAAACAGATACGCCTGACTTAATTATTTGTGACTTTATTTTAGATGGCACGAACATGTTAAATAGTGGTTTGGCCTTTTTGAAGTGGCTTAGACAAGTTGAACATGCACCCAATTGCTATATTCCAGTATTAATGGCAACGGGTCACGCGTCTCGCCGTGTCATATTGGAGTTTAACAAATATGGTGCAACGAGTGTTGTAGTCAAACCACTGTCACCGACGATATTAAAGCAGCGACTAAATTCCATTTTAGGCGATACACGTAATCACATTGTAACTGCTGGGAGGGTGTCCATTGAAGGGGCGATATCACATACCAAACCTAAAAAGCGCGACCGTCTTGTATATGACCCAGGTTTTTTAAGCCGAATGGTTAAAAATAATGAAAACAATAATAAGCTAGAACAAAAACCAAATAAAATCGAGCTATTGGTAGAAGAAGAAGACGCCTTTGATATGGCATTTAAGAGCCAATATTTATAATGTTTTGTAGAATTTGTATTTAATTGCAGATAATGGTAATTAATTCATCTATTCAATTTACACAAATTTGATTTTGTAATATAATTAAAACTATGAATCGTGGTATTCATCAATTATAATTTTATCATTGAGAGCAATTATGAGTATTTTCTCCGAAATTTTCATCTGGTGGGACGGTCAAACCATGGGGACAAGGTTTTTTACTTGGCGTCAAGGTGTAAAAGTTGGTGAAGATGCCCAAGGCAATCAATATTATAAGCAAAAAAAAGGTCCAAAACGTTGGGTCGCTTATAATGGTTATGTCGAAGCTACAAGAGTACCACCTGCTTGGCATGCATGGTTGCACCACACGGTCGACAACCCACCTAGTGAGCAAGAATATGAAGCCAAAGAATGGCAGGTTGACCATCATGCAAATATGACCGGCACGAGAGATGCATATCGCCCAAAAGGGTCTATGTTAAGCGAAGGCAACCGTGCTAAAGTTTCTGGTGATTATGAAGCTTGGTCACCGAATCAAAAATAAACATTTCTATATTCGCCATTCTTTTGCCTTTTTGTTGGGCAATCAATCAATTTGTTTTGGTAAAGATGTAGATTCTACGACAATTGATTCTAAAAGGTTTTCCATGGTTAAGTTTCTCAAATATATGTTGCCTCTGATTATAGTATTTTCCATAGGCACTGCTCATGCAGAGCGTTTAGAGAATCAGGTTGCGGTATTTAGTGCGTTGGAAAAAATAACCGCCACTATTAAAAATATAGAAATTCCAATTAATGAAACTGTAAGTTTTGGCGTATTTGAAGTCACACCAAGAGTTTGTTATACCCGCACAGCGATTGAGTTACCCCAAACCACTGCATTTGTGGAGATTGATGAAGTCTCAACAGATAAAACAAAATTAAATCGTATTTTTACAGGGTGGATGTTTGCATCAAGCCCTGGTTTGCATGGTGTTGAGCATCCTGTTTATGATATTTGGCTGGTCGGTTGTAAAAGCCCTATTAAATAAAATATTCAACCATAAATTCATTATTTAATTGCCACTATATTATCGCCTAATATATCTGCGTTAAGTGGCATTTTTTCAAAATCACCAATATTGTTTAGCGCCACATCTAGTTGGTTTAAATAGTCAGATTTTGCGATCTCAATTACTCCCATACTGGCCAAATGTTCGGTAGTGAATTGAGTATCGAGCAGCTTAAAACCGCCAACTTGTAGGCGGTTCACCAAATGTACAAACGCAATTTTACTGGCATTGGTTTGGCGAGAAAACATACTTTCGCCAAAAAATGCAGCGCCTAATTGTACCCCATATAGACCGCCAACCAACCGCCCGTCTTGCCAAATTTCAACACTATGAGCCAATCCCATGAGAAATAACTCACTATATAAGGCAATGATCTCCTCATTAATCCAAGTTAATGGTCGCTCTGAGGTAGGCTCAGCACATGCTTGCATCACATTTAAAAAAGCTGTATCAATTTTAATTTCATAACCGCCTTGCCTTATAGCTTTGGCTAAAGATTTAGAAATATGCAAATTGTCAAGCGGTAACACACCGCGTAGATCTGGTGACAACCAAAATAGCTCACTGGCATCGGCATCATCAGCCATAGGAAAATAGCCGGAAGCATAAGCCTCAAGTAAAAACTGAGGCGTTAGCGCCTCAGAATTTTTATTATTTTGATCAGTCGGTTCCATCTAATTTTTAGAACTTTCTTTTTCCAAAAATTCCTCAAGCCAATGAATATCATAATTACCATTGATAATATCGCTATTCATTGCTAACTTTTCAAATAGTGGAATGGTTGTTTCAATACCATGGCCTTCAATCACAAATTCTTTTAATGCACGGCGCAGGCGCATCAAACACTCGTTGCGGTTATTACCATGAACAATTAACTTACCAATTAAACTGTCATAATATGGCGGAATGGTATAGCCAGAATAAACCCCGCTATCAACACGAACGCCAAGCCCACCAGGGGCATGGTAATTTTCAATTTTGCCTGGGGCTGGTGTAAATGTTTCAGCATTTTCAGCGTTAATTCGGCACTCAATTGCATGGCCGTTAAATCTAATTTCTGATTGATCGAAGCTTAACTTTGCACCGCTAGCCACACGAATTTGCTCTCGTACCAAATCAAGCCCAGTTATTGCTTCGGTAATTGGATGTTCAACTTGCAGGCGGGTATTCATTTCAATAAAATAGAATCTGCCGTCTTCATATAAAAATTCGATTGTACCCGCGCCAAGATAGTTCAAATTAGACATAGCCTTGGCAACAATTTCTCCAATTTCAATACGTTGATTGTCGTTTAGCGCTGGGGATCTGGCTTCTTCCCAAACTTTTTGATGGCGGCGTTGCAATGAGCAATCGCGCTCACCCAAATGAACCGCATTGCCATATTTATCACCCATCACTTGAATTTCAATATGCCGAGGTTTACCCAAAAACTTTTCCATATACATAGCATCGTCGCCAAATGCAGCCTTTGACTCAGCCCGTGCTGAAGATAGTGAAGGGATTAACTCCTCTTTGTTCTGTGCAACTTTCATACCACGACCACCACCACCAGCGGCGGCTTTAACAATCACAGGATAGCCAATTTCGTCAGCAACCCGTAAAGCTTCTTCATTGCTCTTTAAAGCACCCTCAGAACCAGGTACACAAGGAATGCCAAGTGCTTTAACAGTAGCTTTTGCTTGAATCTTATCACCCATCATGCGGATATGTTCAGCCGTTGGGCCTACAAATGTAATACCATGTTCTTCCAATATTTCAGCAAAACGAGCATTTTCAGATAAAAACCCATAACCAGGATGAACCGCATCCGCCCCAGTAATCTCACAAGCCGAAAGTATAGCAGGTATGTTCAAATAGCTAAGTGCGCTAGGTGGCGGCCCAATACATACACTTTCATCAGCAAGGCGAACATGCATCGCGTCTTCATCAGCGGTAGAATGTACTGCAACGGTTTTAATGCCCATTTCACGACAAGCTCTCAATATTCGCAAAGCAATTTCACCGCGATTAGCAATCAGTAATTTTTCGATCATATTTTCTTACCATTATATCAGTTTCATCTGGCGTAACGCCCTAGTCAGTACCAATAATGACTATTCAATTACCATTAACGATTGCCCAAATTCAATTGGTTCTTCATTATCAATTAAAATAGCAATGACTTTACCAGCCTGAGGTGCAGAAATATTGTTCATAGTTTTCATGGCTTCAACAATAAGCAAAGTTTGGCCTTTTTGAACACTATCGCCAACCTGCACAAAATTTGGAGTACCAGGCTCAGAGGCTAAATATGCAGTGCCAACCATTGGTGACTTTACAGCACCATCATGTTCAGCCAAATCATCACTCGGTGCCTGCATACTCCCAGCAGCAGGGGCGCTTGCTATTGTAGCGACAGGTGCAGCAGCCAAAGTAGGCGCAGCGGCGACCCCACCACCTGTATAAGTCACGCTAGAAGGGTTGGCAGCAGTTTTAACAATCCGAATTTCAAAATCTTCAGATTTAACTTCAATTTCATTTAAATCACCATTATTTAGGATAACAGCCAGTTTTTCAACAAAGTCCGCATCTAATTTTTGGTTTTCTGCCATTAGTCATTCCTTTTAAAATTTGAATAAAATATAGGTTTAACCTACATTAACATAGACTTATTTTTAACAAATTCGTAAAGCATTGCAAGGTCAAACCATAAAAATACAAGCTATTAGGGTAACTTTTAGTCCAAAACTTGAGATAATTTTACAATTTCGGTTCAAAAATTATCTATTTTGATAAAAGTCTATTTTAGCTTTTTTGCACGTGCTTTGGTAACCACTTCAAGCATATTGTCATATCCAATTGCACCAGGGTATAGCTTTCCGTCAATAATAAATGCCGGCGTTCCTTTAATATCTAAGCTTTCTGCTAGTTGAGAAGCAAAAGAAAGCGCATCTTCAACCGCTTGACTATCCATATCCTGCTTAATTTTATCCATGTCCAAACCAACGTCAGCTGCTATAGCAAAAATCATTTCATCCGTTAGCTGGCCTTTAACTGCAATTAACTCGCTATGCAATTGCCAATATTTATTTTGTTGCAGTGAAGCCAGAGAAACTTGTGCTGCAGTCAATGAGGACTGGGCTAAAATTGGTAACTCATACATAACAATTTTTAAGTTTTTGTCATTTTCAAGTAATTTATTAATAGCTTCAAAGGCTTGCTTGCAGTAAAAGCAATTATAATCGAAAAACTCAACAATTGTCACATCACCATCTGGATTACCGCCAATATACATGTTCTTTGGATTGTTAATCAAAGCGGCTTGGCTTTTGATAATTAAATCAATTTCTGCTTTGCGGCCGTTCTCGGCCCTTTGCTGTAAAATAATTAAGGCGTCGCGGATAATTTCAGGATTTGCCAGAATATAGGTCTCAAACATTTTTTCCAATTCTGCTTTATCAATTGGGTCAGCTTGAGCTGCACTAAATGGTATAATTGCCAACGCAAAAACCAAACAGAAAGATAAAAATAAATGTTTGATATAATGACTAATAATATTAAAAAGTTGCATTGTTGTTCCTAAACATCATTTGTATTTTTTTATAATTGCATGCATTGCAGCGTAATAGCCCTCATCACCCAAGCCACAAATAACCGCTTCGGCAATGGCTGAAATATAAGAATGTTGGCGAAAATCCTCTCGCGCATGAATGTTACTGATATGCACTTCAAATATTGGCAAATTTGTGGCCTTTAGGGCGTCTAACAGTGCAATTGATGTATGGGTTAATGCTGCACCATTTATAATAATAGCGCTCACATTATCATGATATGCCTGATGAATAAGCTCAATCAGTTCACCCTCATGGTTAGATTGTAAGAAATCCATATCAATTGTAAATTCTTGCGCAATTTTTTGGCAATTTTCTTCAATATTAGAAAGCGTCAAGTCACCATATATATCAGGTTCTCTAACGCCAAGCATATTCAGGTTGGGGCCATTAATAATAGAAATTTTCATCGCAACTCCTTAAGCTTCTAGTATTGCTCTCCAGCCAAATACGTATATTACTGAGCGCGATTGATTCTAATTTCATTAATCCGCGAGCGCATATTCTCAAGTCCCATATAACCAAGGTATAAATCATCACCGATGATAAATGCTGGCGTGCCTTGCACACCTAATATTTCAGCAATATTAAACGAATTTTCGATGGCTTTCTCAATTTCACTTGTCTTCATGTCTGCTTTAAGTTGTTTTATATTTAAACCAACAGATTTAGCAATTTCAAAGATTTTATTTTCTTCCAAAGTATCTTTATTGCTTAGCAATGCAGCATGCAATGCTAAATACTTATCTTGCTTTTTAGCCGCTAACGCAGCATAAGAAGCCACCAATGATGATTGGGCATGCATTGGCGTTTCATAAAAAACAACCTTCAAATTTTTATCATTCTCAAGTAAATATAAAATATCAGCTAATGATTGTTTGGAATTTGGGTCATTATAATCAAAAAATTCGATCAGCGTAACGTCACCTTTTGGGTTTCCGCCAACAAATAACCCTTCAGGGTTAGCAATTATTCCTTTTTGACTTATAATAATGTCTCTAATTTCAGCAGCACGTTTTTCTTCATTTTTTTGCTCAAGAGCAATTAATGCTTCACGAATAATTTCAGGGTGTTCTAAGAAAAATTCTTGAAAAATCAATATTATATCATTTTTTTGAGCTTCGGTAAATTCTTCGGCTTGGCTGTGGCTAATATTAACAATAGCAAATATTCCACTCAAAATACCAATGAATGATAATTTGATTGCTTTTTTGAAAACCATTTTAAGCATTAACTTCCCTCATTTAGTGTTCTATATTAATCCATTAGCACCAATATTGTTCAAGAAAATGCAACATCGCAAGCATTGATTCGCTATGTTGCATTTGTTATCCAAATATAAATTTAGTTTTTGCCAAAACGCCTTGACCACCAACCTTGTTTTTTAGGCTCAGCTGGCTTTGGATTAGGCACAACATATTCAGTTTTCTCAATCTCTACTGGTTTCTGCGTATTCACTGTCTTTTCTGGAGTAACTTGTTCAACTTTAGCATCTAGTTTTTCTGTAATTTTGATCGCACTAACTTCATCGACATTACCTATCTGCTGTTTAACCTTAGGCTCCACACTAGCCTGCTTCCCCTCAGTAGCAACTTTAGCTGCATCAAGGGTGTTGCTTTTGGGTAATTCAGCCGTAATATTTGAATCTGTGGTTTTAGATTCATTTGAAGCATTCTGTACCTCCTTGTTTGAAGGCTTGCGTGATTGATTATTTCTGCGTTTACCACCACGTCGGTTTTCACGCTTGTTGCCTTTTTCAGAATCACGTTTGTCTAGTTTGTTATCGTTGCGTTCGTTGTTCTTGTTTTCTACTGTTTTTGGGTCTTGCTCTGCAGAATCTTGCTCCTTGTTAACAGTTTTGTCACTGTTTAAATCTGCCTCTAACTTCACATCGTTGCCATATTCGCTTTCAAGGCTAATAGCACCGCTGCTGCGTTTAGGCACTTCAAGGTCAGAAGTTTCGATACGATAACTGACTCCTTCAAGATGCGGATCAGCATCAATGTTAACCCTAGCGTTATATCTATTTTCAATTTCAAATAACTGATGGCGCTTATTATTAAGCAAGAACATCGTAATGTTTAAAGGCGCAAATATATTTAAAGATAGCCCGCGACCTTGAATTAATTGATATTCTAAGGCATTTAAAATATGCAATGCCATTGATGAATTAGAGCGAATAAGCCCAGTGCCGTGGCAATGAGGGCACATGTCTGTACTGCCCTCAAGCAAGCTTGCGCGCAAACGTTGCCGCGACATTTCTAACAATCCAAAATGACTTATTCGGCCAACCTGAATACGTGCACGGTCTGAGGCCAAACAATCTTTTATTTTTTTCTCAACGGCTCGGTTATTACGGCCTTCTTCCATATCGATAAAGTCAATAACCACAAGGCCAGCCAGATCACGCAATCTTAATT
>JADGDI010000005.1 GCA_016744975.1 Hyphomicrobiales bacterium
GCATGTTGTCGCCAATAGATTTTGAACAACAACAATTATGGAAGACCTGATGTGTCTACAAAATCAGGGGCTATTCAAATGGCCCAAATAGTAATCTTAAAACACGATTGCAATTTATATGAGTCACCGAGCAGTAAAATTATTTATATTATATTGTAGACTGATAGTAAAATAAATGCCCTATACTTTTTTTGAATAGCGCCTATGTAAATTCAATTTCCTCTTACATTGAGTGAATGATACTAATTGAATTAGAGATGTTTAATTGCGTAAGCTAAAATCAATATTAGTTGCAGTTCAAATTTGGATAAAAGGGAGAGTATAATGAAGAATAGATCTATTAAGAAACTCGTTGCTTTGGCTGCGTTAGGTACTGTTTCTGTTTTTGTCATGGCAAATACTACTTTTGCGGCAGAAACTATTGTTTTGAAAATGCATCAGTTTTTACCAGCACAGGCCACTGTGCCAAGTAAAATATTGTATGTATGGGCTGATAAAATTGAGAAGGACTCTGGTGGTCGTATTAAAATTGATAGATACCCTTCGATGCAGCTTGGTGGTAGACCGCCAGCATTGATTGATCAGGTTGTGGATGGTGTTGTTGATATTGTATGGACTGTGGCAGGTTATACACCTGGTCGTTTTGTTAGAACTGAAGTTTTTGAACTACCATTTATGTCTTATAATGCCGAGGCAACTTCTCGTGCATATTGGGAAATGATAGACAAGGATATGAAGGACAAGGAATTTAAAGATGTTCATATTTTAGGTGGTTGGGTACATGGGGCAGGTATTCTGCATTCGCAAAAACCAATTAACAAGCTTGAAGATATGAAGGGCCTTAAAATTCGTGGCGGTACGAGGGCTAATAATATGCTTTTAACGGAACTTCAATCGATACCAATCGGTATGCCCGTTCCTGGCGTGCCTGAAGCACTATCAAAAGGGGTTATCAATGCAACAACAATACCTTGGGAAGTTGCTGCACCACTTAAGGTAGCTGAATTAGTTAAAAATCATACAGAATTTACTGGTAAAGCCCTTTATACTTTACCATTTATTTTTGTAATGAATAAAGAAAAATATAACTCTCTTCCAGATGATCTTAAAAAGGTCATTGATGATAATTCTGGATTAGAATTTTCGGCAAATGCTGGTAGAATTATGGAAGAAGCCGACGGGCCAGTACGTGAGAAAGCTAAGCAAGCTGGCAATAATATTATTGTGCTGGATGCGGAAGAAACTGCTAGGTGGCAAAAGTCTAGTGAAGCAGTTTATAAGACATGGTCTGAATTTATGGAATCTAAGGGCTTTGATGCTAAGGCGTTAATCGAAAATGCTCAAAATTTGATTGAAAAGCACACCAAAAAATAGTGTCATATGGAATTGGTCATGAGCTGTTGAGCGAGACATGACCAATTTTTGGTAAACTGACGAGGGTTCTGGAGTGATCAATAAATTAGAATGTAGGATAGAATCTTTAGCAAAAATGCTTGCACTATTTGGTGGCATCATACTGCTAGCAATTATTATTTTGACCAGTGTTTCTATCATTGGACGTAGTTTTATTTTTTGGGGTTTAAGCCCGATATTGGGTGACTTTGAGCTTGTAGAAGCATCCATTGCACTTGCGATATTTTGTTTTCTACCTTGGACACAATTAACAAAAGCACATGCAACAGTCGATATTTTTACTGATTTATTACCTAGATCAATACAGTTTTGGATAAATTTTATTGTTGAAGTCATTATGGCAGTTGCGATTATCATCATTACTTGGAAGTTGTTTGATGGCACTATATCGAAAGCCAAATATGATGAGACAACCTTGATATTACAGTTTCCGGTATGGTGGGCTTATGCAGCTAGTCTAGTGGCTTCTTGCATCGGCTGTGTTGTTGCTACTTATATGATATATATCCGCTTTATTGAATTAAAAATGGGCAAATTAAAAACAAACGGAATAAGCGGAGAGTTGCATTGAGTAATCTAGAAATTGGTGTTTGGTCATTCCCTATTTTGTTATTATTGATTTTCATTCGGGTTCCCATTGGTCTTTCTATGCTAGTGGCAGGCGTTGTGGGGTCTTTCTTTATCGATGGTAGTTTTTGGATGATTTTCGCTAAGCTAAAAAATGAGACCTATTCTACATTTTCCAGCTATTCCTTAACAATCGTACCTCTATTTTTATTAATGGGGCAATTTGCAAGATTAGGCGGTATGTCACAAGCATTATTTAAGGCTGCAGAAACTTGGCTTGGCCATAAAAAAGGTGGCATTGCAATGGCTGCAATTGGTGCTTGTGCGGGCTTTGGTGCAATTTGCGGCTCATCATTAGCAACAGCAGCAACAATGGGGCAGGTGGCATTGCCAGAATTAAAACGCTATGGCTATTCTAATGCGCTTGCAACGGGCACATTGGCTGCTGGGGGCACGTTGGGTATTTTAATCCCCCCATCTTTTGTTTTGGTGATATTCGCCATTTTGACGGAACAAAATATTGCAAAACTTTTTGTTGCTGCTTTAATTCCTGGGATATTGGCAGCGGTTGGGTATATTATTGCCATATCCATTTATGTAAGAGTTTACCCAGAATCTGCTGGATCTCGAGACAGAGCACCTTATAGTGAGCGTT
Source organism: Hyphomicrobiales bacterium (assembly GCA_016744975.1). GTDB lineage: Bacteria > Pseudomonadota > Alphaproteobacteria > Rhizobiales > OSC116 > OCS116. The sequence continues at coordinate 2,636 of JADGDI010000005.1, forward strand.
TTGCCGCATTGGTTAGTGTATGGCCTGTATTGGCTATATTTTTAACGGTTGTTGGCGGTATTTATTTGGGTATTTTCACACCGACGGAAGGCGCTGCGGTTGGTGCTGCAGGTACTGGATTTATCGCATTGATTAATGGCGGGCTTAATCTAAAAATGATGAAAGACTCGATTTTATCGACCGCATCCTCAACAGGCATGATCTTTTTTATTATACTTGGTGCAACGGTTTATAATGGTTTTTTGGCATTAAGCCAAGTGCCACAAGAAGCGGCAGCATGGGTTGTTTTGCAAGGGTTTAACCCCTGGATGATATTAACCATTATCTTGGTTTTATATATGGTATTAGGTTGTTTTATGGACTCATTGTCAATGATACTCCTCACAATTCCAATTTTCTTTCCCATTGTTTCCGCGTTAGATTATGGTTTGTCTCCAGAAGAGTTTGCAATTTGGTTTGGCATTTTAGTATTAATTGTCGTGGAGGTTGGTTTGATAACCCCGCCTGTTGGGATGAATTTATTTATCATCAACTCGATGAGTAAAAATACGTCATTAACCGAAACATTTAAAGGCGTGTTGCCATTTTTAACTTCAGATCTTGTGCGGACAGTGATCTTGGTGTTATTCCCCTCTATCACACTGGTTTTAATGCGCATATTATATTATTGAGTGAGTGAGGTCTCAAAATGTTTAATGATCGATATTGCTAATTTTTTTTAATATTACTCGCAACTGATCATATTCCGTTTTGGTTAGCATTGAAAAAGCGTTTTGCTCGGCTTCGTCCACCTTTGCTTTATGGTTGCTAATTAAAGCCTCACCCTCATCGGTTAATTTCAATTCAATAGATCTGCGGTTTGTCGGTGGTACCGTTCGGGTGATTAGATGGCGTTTATGAAGGCTGTCGATAATTTTGGTCATGTTGGAGCGTTTGATTTCAAGAGTTTTTGCTAACGCACCTTGCCTAATGGCTTTATTGGCATCAATTAATATCAATATTGTATAGTCACTAATTTTTACTTCACTGCTTTTAAAAAAGTTAAAGAAAAGATTGTTAGTTTTTGCTTCTGCGATTCGAAGAAATAAGCCGGTATTATCTTCTAAACTTGAAAAAGAAAAACTAGCAAAGTCAGTTTTTTTGGGGGGCATATTATTTCTAGCTTAGTTGACACAAATATATCTCTACCTATGAGTATTAAACAGGTAGAGATTAATTGACAATATTTATTTCTGGGAAATTATATTTTTAATAATTTTCGAGCATTTTCCTTCATTACTAATGGCACAACCTCAGGGCGGATGTTGATTTTTTCAAAATCTTTAATCCATCTATCTGGTAATATAGCAGGCCAGTCAGAGCCAAATAAAATTTTGTGTTTCAAAATTGTATTTATATAACGAACCAGAATATCTGGAAAATATTTTGGCGACCAACCTGATAAATCTATATAAACATTTGGTTTGTGGGTGGCGATTGACAATGCCTCTTCTTGCCAAGGGAATGATGGGTGTGCTAAAATAATTGGCATATCAGGGAAGTCGGCCGCCACATCATCTATATACATTGGGTTTGAATAGCCTAATTTCATTCCCATGCCGCCAGGCATTCCTGCTCCGACACCTGTTTGCCCTGTATGAAATAATGCAGGCTTTCCTGTTTCTGCAATGGCTTCATAAAGTGGATATGCGTTTCGATCATTGGGGTAAAAACCTTGCATGGTTGGATGAAATTTGAAGCCTTGAATGCCAAAGTCTTTTACCAGACGCAACGCTTCTCTGGCACCCATTTTACCTTTTGCAGGGTCTATGCTCGCAAAAGGGATTAATATGTCATTATGTTGCGCGGTTAACTCGGCCATTTCTTCATTATTATATCGCCTAAACCCTGTTTCTCGTTCGGAATCGACTGCAAATATGACTGCTGCAATATTTAATTTTCGATAATAATCTGCGGTTTCTGGAATGGTAGGCGGATGCTTGAATGGAGATTTAAAGTAGCTTGTCATTGCATCTTGAAAATCGTCATAGCCATCATCAAGATGCATGCCACAAGGTTCTTCGGCATGGGTATGAAAATCAATCGCCAGTAATTTATCTACATCCATTATTTAACTTTCTTTTTATTCATAAATTATGTTTTGTTGATCGGGCTTATTGGGGTATCTCTAAACGGGCAGCCTTTTTGTCTAAAAATGCTTTTAGACGGGTTTTTGCTTCGGGTGTTGTATCGGTTAAGGTAGCCATCATAGACTCGAAGAACAGACCTTCATCATAACCACTTTTATGGATGCGCGGTAAGGCGTTGATTATCGCATAATTTGCCAATTGAGCATTGGTCGCAGCGGATGTCGCTAATTCGAAAGCTTTAGAAAATGCTTCCTTTTTTGGTGTGAGATATGTGATTATGGCATATTTTTCAGCTTCTTGAGCAGATAATACATGGCCTGTTAGCATCATATCCATCATCCGAGCTGTGCCCATAATGTCTGATATATTAACGGAACCGCCGCCGCCAACAAATATCCCATGTTTGCCTTCTGGTAATGCAAAAAAAGCAGTTTCATCTGCAACACGAACATGGGTTGCAGCTGCTAATTCAAGGCCTCCGCCGACTACAGCACCATGCAAAGCAGAAAAATAAGGAATTTTGCCACGTTTTATAGTGTTGAAAATTCTATGCCAAGTGCGGGAATTCTCAATAGATTCAAAGGTGGTTTTTTCGACATGCTCTGAAAGGTCTAGCCCTGCACAAAAATGATCGCCATCACCATAGATAACCCCAGCCCTAGCTTCAGTTTCAGCAATTTTTACTTTTTCGGCTAATTCGGTTAACATATCAAGTGATATAGCGTTTCTTTTTTCTGACCTTACTAATTTTATGCATGCAATATGGTCTATAAGCTCGTAGGATATTAGGCTCATTTTTATTCCGTATTTTGTTGACTTTTTAACTGTTTACTTTTAAACAATATAATTATGGATAGTTATTAGAAATTTGTCAAGGCGTTTTCTAAGGCGCTATTAATATTTTATAAGATAGAAAAATATAATGGAAATAGATATGAATTCAGTTAAGTCGCATGAAAGTTTAAAGCCAGATTCTGTACTTTTTGAGCAACCGATTTTAGACATAAAAATTAATGACGATGGTGTAATTTATATATCTCAGACGTCTCCATTACCTGAATATAATCAAAAAATCACACAAATTTTAGAATATTTTGCCAAGATAAAGCCTGATCATGTGTTATTTGCAGATAAAGATGAAGGTGGTAATTGGCGTAAAATAACTTATGCGCAAATGTATGTTCAAGTTAAGGCTATGGGACAGTTTTTACTTAATCAAGGAGTTAGCCTTGAAAGGCCATTGGTGATATTATCTGGTAATCAAATTGAACATGCTGTGCTTAGCTTGGCAGCAGCACATATCGGCGTGCCATATGCGCCTATATCGCCGGCTTATTCATTAATTTCAAAAGATTTAGCCCAATTAAAAGGCGTATTTAGCCTGCTTGAGCCATCGTTGGTATATGTATCGGATCTTGAAAAATTCTCTCGAGCTACAGATGTTGTTGTTAAGGGTGATGTTAAATTATTGGTTGGTAAAAAAACAGATAAGCCACATGATTTTGATTTTGAAACTGCAATTAAAACCGAACCAACGGATGCCGTTGATGAAGCTTTTGCTAAAGTACAAGGCTCTACCATTGCTAAGTTTTTATTTACCTCTGGATCAACAGGTTCGCCCAAAGCAGTTATTAATAGCCATGAGATGATTTGTTCAAATGCAAAAATGGTTACAGAGGCATTTACTTATTTAAAAAAGGAGCCACCAATCTTATTAGACTGGATGCCGTGGCACCATACCGCGGGCGGTAATAAAGTATTTTATATGACGTTGTTTAATGGTGGCTCTCTTTATATTGATGACGGTAAGCCAACGGTTATGGAGATTGATAGAACTGTACGCAATTTAAAGGAAATTTCGCCCAACTGGTATTTTAACGTACCAAAAGGTTATGATGCGCTGTTGGCAGAGTTTGAAGAAGATGCGGTATTACGCGAAAGTTTCTATAAAAATTTGAAGACCATTTGGTATGCAGGGGCAAGTATGGCTCAAAATACGTGGGACTTATTAGATAAATATGCAATTGAAACAGTTGGTAGGCCTATTCTAATCGGTAGTGCTTTAGGAGCAACAGAAACCGCGCCAGCAGCAACAATGTGCACATGGCCGCAAAAAACCTCTGGTAATATCGGCCTACCATTAAAAGGCATTATATTAAAGTTGGTTCCGTTTGAGGATAAATATGATGCAAGGGTTAAAGGGCCAAGCATAACTCAAGGTTATTGGAAACAACCAGAGTTGACTTTAAATGCTTTTGATGAAGAAGGGTTTTATAAGTTTGGTGATGCACTTAGACCCGTTGATGAAAACAACCTTGATAAAGGCTTTTTATTTGATGGCCGAACGGCAGAGAACTTTAAATTAGATACAGGCACATGGGTTGCTACGGGTAAATTAAGAATCCAAATGGTCGATCACTTTGGTGAATTGATTAGCGATGTTACCATTACGGGCGCTGATAAATCATTTTTAGGTGCATTGGTGTTTCCAAATTTAAAAGCGTTGCGTCGCATAATAGAAAAGCCAAATGCAACTTTAAAGGAAGTGATTGCCAATAAAACAGTGCAAGAGATTTTTTTGAAAAGCTTGCAAGCCTTGGCACAGGAAAGTACTGGCTCTTCAACCTTGGTGCGGAGCATAAAATTAATGGATGTGCCGCTATCTTTGGACCTTGGAGAGTTGACCGATAAGGGATCAATTAATCAGCGGAAGGTTTTAAGTAATAGGTCGCAGTCTGTGGATGAAATATATAATAATGCAGCCAGCTTGATTAGCATCACAGGAGAGAAAAAATAATGGATATTAAAAATAATGTTGCAATTATTACAGGTGGTGCATCTGGCCTTGGCGCGGAAACTGCAAAATATTTAGCTGCAAAAGGCGCAAAGGTTGCGATATTTGATCTTGATATAGGTAATGCAAAGAATTTGGCCAAACAACTCAATGGAATTGCTGTTCAAGTTGATATTTGCTCAGAGGAAAGTGTTACCCAAGCGCTAAACATTGTAAAAGACGAGTTGGGGGGGATTCGGATGTTGGTAAATTGTGCGGGAATTGGCAACGCTGGACGTGTTTTAGGCAGAGAAGGACCGCTTGATCTTGCTGAATTTTCTAAAGTAATTTCTGTGAATCTGATTGGTACATTTAACATGATCCGATTGGTCGGGGCTGAAATGAATGACAATGATATATTAGAAGATGCAGAGCGTGGGGTCATTGTTTCAACCGCATCAATTGCGGCTTATGATGGGCAAATTGGGCAAGCAGCATATGCTGCTTCAAAAGGCGCATTGGTTTCTCTAACATTACCTATTGCCCGCGAATTTTCACGGATTGGAGTGCGAGTTAATACAATTGCACCTGGTATATTCCATACTCCGATGGTTGATACCTTGCCTGAAGCAGCGCAAAAGTCTATTGCTGCTTCAATTCCATTTCCATCAAGGCTTGGGAAACCAAGTGAATTTGCTAGCTTGGTAGTGACATGTATTGAAAATAATTATTTAAATGGTGAAACAATACGTTTAGACGGTGCAGTGCGTCTTGCTCCAAAATAAATAATAAGTTTAAAATGTTACAGAGAGTTTTCTGAAATTTGATGGAGTAATTTGATTATTTTTTGAAAAAAACTTTGAAAAATGTGCCGTATCAATATAGCCCAAATCATATGCTATCTCAGAAATGGACATTGATGTATAACTGAGCAATCTTTTAGCCTCTAACAATGTCCGTTCATTTATAAGCTGAGAAGCTGAAATATCCAGTATATTACGGCATACTCTATTTAAGTGGGTTGGCGTAATGTTTAAAATATTTGCATATTGCGCAACAGATAAGCGTTGTTTATACTGGTTGCTAATTTGAATTTGAAATTGACGAACTAAAACTTGTTTTTGGTTCGGTGGCGTGATCTCAGTTTTTAATTGTTCTGGAAGGTTCCTTACAACTTTTGCAATTAACAAGCCTACATGATTTTTGAGTGTAAACTCACGCAAAGGCTGGGCTTTTAAATGCTCTTCATTAATGTTTTGAAATAGATTATCAAAAACGGAATGATTCGAACAAGCGTAAATGAACGGTGTTTGGAGATGTTCCAAAAGTACATTTTGGTTTTGTAGTAATTGTTTTAAATATATATCAGGGATTGTCAGTACCCAACCTTCAGTGTCAGTTATAAACTTAAACCCATGCACATTTAAGGGCGGGATGCTGATAATATAGTTACCGTTAAGAGATGTTTTATTTTTTTCAATTAACGCTGATCCACCAACGCTTTTAATATAAAAAAACTGATGCAAATTATGATGCTGATGTGGTTTAAATTTCCACCCTGTTTTTAAACTACGAGATTTAATAGATTCTATATGTAAAAAATCGGGAAATTTTTTATGATCATTTTCACCATATAAAATATAATTTGGTATCGATTTCATTTACTGTTCATTTCTTTTATATTGTTCCAAATATACATAATATTGTCATTCCTGTCCATTTTAATTTTTGCTGAGTTTGATTAGAATCAAATAATTAAACAAAGAGGGAATGAAATGAAAACGCAAGTTGGTATTATAGGTAGCGGTCCATCGGGGTTAATTTTAGCGCAAATATTGCATTTACAGGGTATTGAAAGCATAATTTTAGAACGTAAAACTACAGATTATGTATTAACAAGAATTCGAGCTGGTGTGTTGGAGCAAAGCTGTGTTGATTTGTTGCGACAAGCTCAGGCCTCTAAACGCATGGACATTGAAGGCATTATGCATGATGGCTTTGATATTGCTTACTCGGGTGAAGCCCACCATGTTAATTTGAAAAAGTTAACCGGTACTGGGGTAATGATTTATGGCCAAACAGAAATTACTCGGGATTTAATTGATCTACGTCGTAAAAATGGTGGTGTTATTATTGAAGAAGCTGAAGTCACGACAATTGAAAATATAACATCTAAATCCCCCATCATACATTATTTAAAAGATGGTGTTGAACATCAGATTCAATGTGATTTTGTTACAGGTTGTGATGGCTATCATGGCGCTAGCCGCAAATCAATCCCACAAGATATTCTAAAAACCCATGAACAAATTTATCCGTTTGGGTGGTTGGGCATATTGTCAGAAACTCCACCTGTCTCAAAGGAGCTGATATACACACGCCACGAACGCGGCTTTGCATTATGTAGTATGCGTAATGAAATGTTGAGCAGATATTATATTCAAGTGCCAATAGATGATAAAGTAGAAGATTGGTCTGATGACCGTTTTTGGGATGAACTAAAGAAAAGACTGCCAAAAGATGCAGCTAATAAGCTTGTTACTGGGCCATCAATTGAAAAGTCAATTGCGCCGTTGCGTAGTTTTGTTTGCGAAAATATGCGTTATGGTAATTTGTTTTTAGCAGGTGATGCCGCTCATATTGTTCCGCCAACGGGGGCAAAGGGTTTAAATTCAGCAGCTTCTGACATTCACTATCTTTCCAATGCGCTTATTCAATATTATAAAAATGGTGATGAACAAGGCTTGGATCAGTATGCAGAAAAGGCTTTAAAGCGGGTTTGGAAAGCAGAACGCTTCTCTTGGTGGATGACCAATTTATTACATAAGTTACCAAATTCTGATGGCGATTCTGGATCGTTTACTGCAAAAATGCAGTTGGCGGAGTTGGATTATTTGTTTGAATCCGAAGCTGCGCTTAAATCACTTGCCGAAAACTATATTGGTCTGCCTTATTAAAAACATTTGATGGATAACAATGAGAGCCAGGAATGACTCTCATTGTTATTAATTAACCCATATTTTATAGCCATGTTTTGACTTGAATATATGTAGTCTAATTAAATTTGTTTAAATAGATTTCTATTTTGTTCAAACTGCTCATTGCGCTGAAACATTGTTTTATACTTGAATTTGGTTCGCGCCCTTCACGAATTGCATTAAAAAACTCTCTATCTTGTAATTCGATGCCGTTCATAGACACTGCCACAGTTGATAAATCGATCGGTTTATCATTGCCATCGTATAATTCATCATACCGCGCTAAATAGGTGCCATTGTCACAAATATATCTAAAGAATGTACCAAATGGCCCATTATTGTTGAATGAAAGTGAAAGGGTGCAGATTGCACCATTGGGTGTTTTCATGCCGATATTCATATCCATCGCGATGCCAAGTGTTGGGTGTATTGGGCCTTGCATGGCGTGTAGCTTCGTTGCTTCTTGCCCCGTTTGATATTGAAACAAATCTACCGTGTGGCAGGCATGATGCCACAATAAATGGTCTGTCCAAGATCTGGTTTCGCCTTTTGCATTGGTGTTCGTTCGGCGAAAAAAATAAGTTTGGACATCCATTTGTTGTATGGTTAGTTCACCATCTTGTATTTTATTATGAATCCATTGATGACTTGGATTAAAGCGGCGCGTGTGGCCTGCCATTGCAACCAGCCCTGTTTTTTCTTGCATTTCAACTAGGCGTTTTGAATCTTCTATATTGTCTGCCATTGGTATCTCTACCATAACATGTTTGCCTGCCGCCATGCATTGGATTGCTTGGCTGGCATGCATTTGTGTTGGTGTTGCTAATATAACGCAATCTACATCATTTCGTTTTAAACTCTCTGCCAAATTTGCTGTGCTGTGGCCAATACCACGTTCTTTTGCAAAAAGTTTTATTTTTTCTTCATTGCTACCAACGACAGAGGTTACTTTTATGCCTTTAATCTGTGAAATAGCATTTAAATGTTTGATACCAAAAGCGCCTGCGGCGCCTGCTACACATACTCTCATATCTCGTCTCCATTATTAATATTTTTAAGAATTTGGTCTGCAATATCTTTAAAATTTGTGTTTTTTGAATTAAGTTCAAGATCACCAATGGTTTGCTGCCAATTGACAGTTGCCTTAGACATGCTATTGTTTAAACCCAACTGATCGACAGTTAGTGCGACTTCTCGCATTTCTGATGCACGCCTTTTACCATGTTGCACCATGCGCTCTAACATATATCCAGAGCGCATGTACCAATCAAAATTGGTGAAATCTTGTGCTAGCGAATCTAAAATTGTATCATCAATATTTAGTTTTCGAGCTGATAATAAACATTCGGCATTTAGTGCTTCTAGCCCCTTGATCATGATGCTGCGTATCATTTTAATCGATGAGGCTTGTCCTATATCTGCATTTAAAACACTTACATTCATGTCCAATGATTCTAACAATGTTTGAGCTAGTGTTGCATATTGCCCACAAATTAATAGAGGTGCTTTATGGATTTTGGGGTAAACGGGTGCCATAATTGCGACATCAACATACTTCCCACCTGCTGCATTGATAAGTTTTGCATTCATTTGTTTGGTCTGAGGGGCGCAGGAATTACAGTCAAAATATAGTTGGTTTGGCTGAATGTATTTTGCACATTGCTTGGCAGCTTCTGCTGCTTGATCTGCGGTTACTAAGCAAAATATTGCATTTCCATCCTTTAAGGCATGCTCAATTTGTAAATGGCCGTTGACATTATGCTTTTTATAGTCAACTAACTTTGCCTCACGGGTGTCACTATTATTTGTTTTGCGATCAAAAGCATTAATTTTTATTATTATATTGTTAGCGCTCCAGCCTTTTGTAAAAGCAATTGCAGCTTCGCCAAAACCCAAGAATGTTATGTTATTTTGTGATTGCATTAAATAGCTTCCCAGTTTTTACGTTAAACTATCAGCTTAGTAATTTTCAAGGAAATTAAATAATGCTCTGAGACATTCAAAATTTGAATAGCGCCTCTAAATATTGGAATTTTATTTAACCAATTGACGGCTTCGAAGCATGTCTAAGAAAAATAGTTGAGTTTTTGTAGGTTTCCAAGATTTTCTCATGGTGATGCCTATTGGCCTAGAACCAAAGGTAATTTCAAACGGAATTTTCACTAAAACACCATTCGACAATTCATGTTGAACTTGTTCTTCTGATATGATGGCTAACCGATCGCTGTTTACTAGTAAGCCGCGCATTAATATTTGAGAGCTGGTTTCAATTAATCTGGCGGGCAAACTGGCTTCGCAATTATTAAAGATCGTTCTAAAAATACCATTGGTTGGGGTGTTTGCAGATGGGACAACCCATGGGTAATTAGCAAGGATATCTGCGCAAATATCAGTTTGGTGTTGTAGTGGATGATGGTTACGCGCAACGATGCAAATGGTGGATGAAAGTAGTTTTTCTTGGATAACATCATCACAGGGTACAGGGAAGCGTAGCGCACCGATTAGAAGATCAAAATCACCATGGCGTAAATGATTTAATAAATCATGGTAAGAGCCATCGGCTATGTTGAAATTGAAATCTGGATATTGTTTTGAAAATTGATTGATCGCATTGGGTAATATTGAGGTTCTTGCTAGAGGCATGCAGCCAACTACAATATGACCAACCTCGCGATTATGTAAACTATTCACTTCTTCTTGCCCCTGAGACATTTCTGAAAAAGCTAATTTTGAGGCTTTTGCTAATATTTGTGCTGCCTTACTTGTTCTTATGCCGGTTCGAGTTTTTTCAAAAAAAACGACACCCAATTGGTTTTCTAAATCTCTTGCCGCCCTGTGTAATGAGGACTGGGATACGCCAATATTGCGGCCTGCTAAACTAAAGTTTTGAGTTTCATTCACCGCAATGAGTGCTCGTAACTGGGTGGTTGTTAACATTTGTAGAGAATGCTTTACTAGATTTTGGTTGTCAGCATCTCCATTGCGAATAGCAGCTTTTGTGCCATCTAAAATGATGTTTAAGGCGCGTTCAATACGATATGCATATGCCTGCCCCGAAGCGGTTAAATACATACCATCGCTACGTCGATCAAATAGCTTTGTATTTAAATTCTTTTCTAATTTTGCAATTGCTTGGGTGATTGCTGGTTGAGAAAGAAAGATCTTTTTTGAAGCCCTGCTAATTGATTTTGATTGTGTCACTTCCAAAAAAGCTCGTAAATGTCGAATATTTGGTGTTTTTAACTGCATTTCACTTCCCATGGTTTGGAGTGACTTTAACCATGCTATCTCAAAAATCAATAGCAAAAGCTTTGAAATGGAATGGCTAGATAATTATTTTTACTAGATAATGTAGTTAGTTCCTGAAAACATTATGAAAAGCTGACGTTTGAAAATATGGGAATTTGCTTAAGGAGACAAAATGATTATTGATTGTCATGGACATTACACCACAACACCATCGGCAGTGGGTGCATATAGAGATCAACAAAAACTAAATATTGCTAAGGATCCAAACTTTACTGGAGAAAAAGGCAGCATTGTTATTAGTGATGATGAAATCATAGAATCCATTGAAAATAATCAATTAAAATTACAAAAACAACGTGGTACAGATTTAACAATTTTTTCTCCTCGTGCAAGTTGGATGGGGCATCATATTGGGAATGAGCATACAAGCAGGTTTTGGACAGAGCACCAAAATGAGCTTATAAAAAGGGTTTGTGATTTATTTCCAAATAATTTTGCGCCAGTGGCTCAGCTGCCGCAATCCTCAAATGTAGATCCCAAAAAATCAATTCCTGAATTGGTCCGTTGTGTTGAAGAAATGGGCTTTATTGGATGTAATTTAAGTCCAGATACAAGCGGTGGTTTTTGGAAAGACCCACCACTTGCTGATCGGTCTTATTACCCTATTTATGAAAAATTGGTAGAATTAGATGTGCCTGCAATGATTCATGTTAGTGCGTGTTGTAATGATAGCTTTCATACAACAGGTTCGCATTATCTGGGCGCCGATACCGCAGCGTTTCAGCAGTTGATTATGTCTGATGTGTTTAAAGATTTCCCAACACTTAAGATTATTATTCCACATGGCGGGGGAGCTGTGCCTTATCATTGGGGGCGTTTTAGAGGTCTAATGCAAGATCAGGGCTATGAGCCACTTGAGCGCTCGGCGCTTAAGAATATTTATTTTGATACTTGTGTCTATCACCAACGCGGCATTGATTTATTGCTTGATATAATCCCGATAGACAATATTCTCTTTGCTTCTGAAATGATTGGTGCTGTCCGCGGAATTGACCCTGAAACTGGCTATTATTATGACGATACTAAACGGTATATCGATAATAGTAAGCTTAGTGAGCAAGATAAGTATAAGATATTTGAAGGCAATGCACGCCGGGTATTTAGCCGCTTAAAATGATAAATTAGTTTTGAGTTATAGTTTGGGATAAATAAAATGTATGAAAATATTGTTGTTCAAAATTTTAACCGTGCTGACCAGGAGGTCATAGATGGTTTGGCAAAATGTGGCGTTGCTACTGTTCATGAGGCACAAGGGCGGCGCGGCCTTTTGGCAGATTATATGCGGCCAATTTATGAAGGTGCTTCTATTGCAGGGTCGGCAATTACAATTTCAGGCGCGGCAGGTGATAACTGGATGATGCATGTCGCCATCGAACAAGCACAGAAAGGTGATATATTGGTATTTGCACCAACATCGCCATCAAATTTTGGCTTTTTTGGTGATTTATTAGCAACATCAGCACAGAGCCGTGGAGTGGTTGGGTTGATTATTGAAGGCGGCGTTAGGGATATTCGAGATCTTAAAAAAATGAACTTTCCCGTTTGGTCAAAACATATATTTGCGCAAGGCACAATTAAAGAAACCATTGGCTCAGTAAATATAACAATGGTTTGTGCAACTGAGATTATTAATGCAGGAGATGTGATTGTTGCAGATGATGATGGTGTTTGCGTGGTTAGGCGAGAAGAGGCAAATGCAGTTTTACAAGAAGCACAAGCGCGTGTTGCGCGCGAAGAGAAGAAACGTTTACTGATGTCTAAAGGCGAGCTCGGTTTGGATATATATAATATGCGACAAAGGCTTAAAGAAAAAGGCTTGAAGTATGTTTGATGAGAGCACTGGTGAATTACGTTCAGCAAAATGTATGTGGATGCGGGGCGGCACCTCTAAGGGTGCATATTTTTTAGCACAAGATTTGCCTTCAAATATAATTGAAAGAGATCTGTTTTTATTAGCAATGATGGGGTCTCCTGACCATCGCCAAATTGATGGTATGGGCGGAGCAAATCCGTTGACATCAAAAGTCGCTATCGTTGAAAAATCTGATAGAGATGGTGTTGATGTTAATTATTTGTTTTTACAAGTCATGGTGGATAAGGCCATTGTAAGTGATGCACAAAATTGTGGTAATATATTAGCTGGGGTTGGGCCCTTTGCGATTGAGCGCGGCTTAGTGATTGTGCAAGGTGATGAAACGCTAGTTCATATATATATGGAGAATGCTGGGCAAATTGCAGTCGAAAAGATCATAACCAAAGATGGTGAAGTAAGTTATGTGGGGAGCACAAAAATTGATGGTGTTCCAAATGCTGCCAGCCCGATTGTGCTAAGTTTTAAAGACAGTGCAGGTTCTGCCTGTGGTGCTTTATTACCGACAGGCAATGAAGTGGATATTGTTGAAGGTGTTGCGGTAACCTGTATTGATAATGGCATGCCCGTGGTTGTGTTGCTTGCTTCAGATGTTGGCGTCGATGGCACTGAAAGTTGTGAAACGCTAGAGCAGAATAAAGCATTGAGACATATTTTGGAAAATATTCGTTTAAAAGCTGGAATGTTGATGAATTTAGGGGATGTCACCAATAAAACGGTGCCAAAAATCAGTTTGGTTAGCCCTGCAAAATGTGGCGGTGTTATATCAACACGCACTTTTATTCCGCATCATTGTCATAGTAGTATTGGTGTTTTGGGTGCTGTGAGTGTCGCGACTGCGTGTGCTCTAGGAAACTCTCCTGCCAATGAAATTGCCAATATTCCAGCTGATAAGGTTAAACGAATGTCTATTGAACACCCAACTGGTGAAATGACTGTGGTATTAGAGATAGGTGATGATGGAAAAATTGATAATGCTGCAATTTTAAGAACAGCTCGCAAGCTTTTTGATGGCGTTGTCTTTGCATAAACCCAAGGTGAAAGTGATAATATGGATTTAGATTATTTACCATTTAAGGCCAATCCGAGTAAACCAAGCTATAGTGTTCCAAAAGGAGCGGTAGATGCACATTGCCATGTTTTTGGGCCGAATGATAAATTTCCATATCATCCAATGCGCAAATATACGCCATGTGATGCACCAAAGGAAAAACTATTCGAATTACGAGATTATTTAGGCTTTGACAGAAATGTAATTGTGCAAGCCTCATGTCACGGTACAGATAATTCAGCCTTAATAGATGCGTTGAGCGCCGCAGGAGATAATGCCCGTGGCGTGGCCGTTATAAACCCTAATATTAGCGATGTAGAATTACAGGAAATGCATCATGCAGGCATTCGTGCTGTTCGGTTTAATTTTGTAAAACGGTTGGTTGATAACACACCCAAAGAGATTTTTTTGGCGGTTGCAGCGCGAATAAAAAAACTTGGATGGCATATTGTTGTTTATTTTGAAGCGCCTGATTTAGAAGGGTTAATACCATTTTTAAAACAGTTAGATTGTCTGATTGTGGTTGATCATATGGGGCGCCCAGATGTCTCAAAAGGTGTTGACCATCAGGATTTTCAGCAGTTCATAAATTTTATGAGTGAAAATAAAAATATTTGGACAAAGGTCAGTTGCCCTGAACGCTTAACACACCAAAATACGGACTATAGTGATGTTGAACCATTCGCTCGTTTATTGGTTGAGCGGTTTTCAACAAGAGTGTTATGGGGGACTGACTGGCCACACCCAAATATGAAATCACATGCGCCTGATGATGGAGATTTAGTTGATATTATCCCTAAAATAGCTCGAACGGTAGAGTTGCAAAAAAAGTTACTTATCGATAATCCAATGAAGCTTTATTGGCACGAATAACCCCACATGGATAGCAGACCATTAAATCTGTTTGGACATAAAATAGGAGTTTAATAAATGTCATATCTTGACGATAAAACCCCAATTAAGGGAACAATTATGTTTGATGGGGAAATGGCAAGCCTCGGATATAATCTGAATAAATTATGCTACTCCTTTAATCAAGAAGATGCTCGAGATGCATTTAATAGCAATGAGCGTGCTTATTGTGAGAAATATGGGTTAACTGAGGGGCAAACCCTAGCGATTTTAGAGCGTAATATCATTGGCCTATTAGAGCAGGGTGGCAGTATTTATTATTTGGCAAAATTTGCGGGTTTATTAGGGTTGAATATGCAGGATATTGGCGCTTTACAAACAGGGCTAACGTTAGAAGAATTTAAGCAAAAATTAGTAGATGCAGGAGAATAAAAATGGCTAAAATTATCGGTGCAATTGGTTCTTCGCATATACCTGCTGTTGGTATGGCGATTGCGAAAAAGTTACAAAATACGCCTTATTGGAAAGATTTTTTTGATGGCTATCCACCCATTTGGAACTGGCTTAATGAGCAAAAGCCTGATGTTGCAATTATTTTTTATAACGATCATGGTCTTGAGTTTTTCTTAGATAAGAAACCGACATTTGCGATTGGTGCCGCCAAGCAATATATAAGCTATGATGAGGGCTGGGGGCTTGCAACCATACCGCCAATTAATGGCGATGAGGCTTTGTCATGGCATATTTGCAATGAGTTGGTGGAGGATGAATTTGATATTACCATTTGTCAAGAATTAGGTGTTGATCATGGGCTTACAGTGCCTATGCAGTTAATGTGGCCTAATGACGATAATTATGGCGGAATTCGAGTTATTCCAGTGGTTATTAATTGTGAACGCCACCCTATGCCATCTTTAAAGCGGTGTTTTGACTTAGGGCGATCTATTGGCAAAGCGATTGAATCTTATCACCAAGATTTAAAAATTGTGGTGTTGGGAACAGGTGGTTTGTCTCATCAATTAGATGGGCAAGGCGCGGGGCTGATTAATAAAGAGTTTGATTTAATGTGCATGGAAAAACTAGTATCAGCCCCTGAAGAATTATTTAAATATAACTTGCGGGACATTACAGAAATTGCAGGAGCCCAAGGGGTTGAATTGAATATGTGGATGGGCATGCGCGGTGCTTTACTGGGTGATGTTACTGAAATACATAGTAACTACACAGTGCCAATTTCAAACACAGGGGCAGGTACAATGCTTTTGACAAATGAATGAGTGATTTCAGTTTTGGTAAGAGACCGGCAACTCTTATAAAAAAGAACTCGGTGAATATCATCCTGACGTGATTATTGGATATTAAAATCAGGCTTTATCTTTTTATGTTGAGCTGTAGACATACTTAGCAAACAAGGTCATACGTAGAAATTCCTATATTTGAATATATCCACGGATTTCATAACCAAGGAGAAGGTGTTCTGCATTAGGTTAGAAAAGTCGTTAGGTTTTTGAATAAATCGCAGCTTAAATGAATATACGGAGCGGCACAAAAGAGAGGCATGACCAGGCTGCTTGAATATGCTCATATAAGGCCTCACAAAACCAAAAATTACATTAAACTATGACAATTTATGACAGCCTTAATAATATCCATTTATTTTTTGACTAAGATATGAGTGCATTCATGGCTTTTAAGAATATAATAACCTCATGCTCGGTGTTATAATGGCATAGCGAGACACGGATGCAGCTTTTAAGACCAAGGGGTGTCAGAATGTTACCTGAATAGTGATCTGCTCGTCGAATATGCACGCGAATGCCCCTTGCGGAGAGTTCTGATACGATGCTTTTAGAACTATGACCTATAACAGTGATTGAAACCAGCCCTTCGCGGTGTGGATTGTCGTTCCCCGCAATCACATGAACCTCTGGCATATCCAGCAGGCCTTTGGTAGTGCCGTTGCCTGACAACATAACATCAATGAGTAACTTCTCATGTGCTAAAATTGCGCGACCAGCAGCCTCGATCTTTGAACGTTGATCGGTCGCGTTTGAAACTCGACCGCCAAGCCATTCAAAATATTCTGTAACTTTAGAGAATGTTGCATAGGCGCCTGCATCCCTTGTACCCAGTTCCCATGATGCATCTGGTGAACCGATCAACGTGTCATGTGGCATTGTTGCGAGCCGATCTGAAACCCAGGCAATTCCGTAACCGTGCCTTGAAAATACTTTATAAGGTGAAATGACATATCCATCGATATCATAACTCTCAATATTCAGCCCCCCATGGGCGGCATGCTGGATGCCATCAATAATAATCACGCAGTCAGGTGATATTTTCCGAATTGCTTTTGAAATCGCAGCAACATCCACGGAAATACCAGTGACAGGCGAGGTGTGTAAAATTGTTGCTACGCGGGTTTCAGCACTGATGTGCGCCAGATAATCATTTGCTGTAACGGTGCCAGTTTCTATATTGTGTGGTACAGCTTGATAGGTTTTACCTGCAATTTTGGCCCAGCGTATACAGGCACTTTTTGAGGCGGGGTGTTCTAGCGTGCTGCCCACAACTTCACCGCCTGCTGCTGTGCCAAGGCATGCAGTTCTTATCAGGCGAAATAATAGTTCTGTTCCGCTTTCACCGACAAAAACTTGACCATTCGGTGCATTAAAAAATGTCCGAATATCTTCTTTTGCTTGTGTGATTGCTTGTCCAGCTTCGTGTGACGCTGGGTTGTTGCGACCCTGATTATCGGGTATTGCTGCATATTCGGTTGACTGCTCAACAACTGATTTTAAGGTTAAAGAACCGCCTGCATTTTCAAAGAAAATACGTTTTCCTTGCACGGGGCAATTATCAATCAGGCTGAACTGGTCCCGAACTTCATCCATTAATCCTGGAATAGTTGTTAGCATCTTTATCTCCCTCATCTTATTGTTGTGGTCATTCGCGCCAGAGCTAAGCACAGCTTGCACATTTCTTGGCATTTTCCTAAAGAGTATAGCAATGAAAGTCCGAATGGGTTAGAGTGAATTGGTTGTATTCATCAAAAGGAAAAGCTTTGGATATTCGATTTCTTGAAAGTCTTGTTGCTGTGGTTGATAATGGGTCAATCTCTGGTGCAGCAAGGGCGCAGGGCTTGACTGCTACTGCCGTAAGCCAGCGCATTCGAGCTTTAGAGCAGGAATTTGGAACAAAGCTTTTGGTGCGATCTGGCCATTCGGCACTGCCATCTAAAACCTGTCTGAACTTGCTGCCGCAGGCTAGGGGATTGATTCAGCAGAGCGCTAAACTAAAACGTGATTTTGGCAGCTCTGTTTTATCTGGGCCGTTTCGAATTGGC
This sequence comes from Hyphomicrobiales bacterium, assembly GCA_016744975.1. Taxonomy (GTDB): domain Bacteria; phylum Pseudomonadota; class Alphaproteobacteria; order Rhizobiales; family OSC116; genus OCS116. Next base: position 20,944 of record JADGDI010000005.1, read on the forward strand.
GCCATTGAAACTGCTTTGTTCCAATTGATACCAGCTGTGGTTAAAAACCTATCCCGTGATGCACCAAATTGTGACCTTTCGGTAATGCCGGGCACATCAATTCAACTTTATCAGATGTTAGAAAAAGACCAGATTGACCTTGCGGTGATTGTTACCCCACCTTTTGTTATTCCGAAAATCTATCATGTTGAGGAATTGGCATCACAACCTTATGTTCTGATTCAAGGCATTCAGAACGGCCCTGTTAATCAAGATGATCTAATGAAACAACCGATAATTCTATATGACCGAAAGTCATGGGGTGGGCTTGAGGCGTGGAAATGGTTGGCTAGGCACATTGACCCCAAAAATATTCTGTGCGAGCTTGATGCGATGGGAACAATTGTGGCGATGGTCAAAAGTGGCCTGGGCATTTCTCTTTTACCAAATTGGTCGGAGCTAATGGATGATGCATCAACACTCTCATCTATTGCTCCAATTCCGCCAATTCCTAAACGCCAGATCATTTTGCTCTGCAAAAATACGGAAAAAAACGAACCGTTATTCAAGATGGTTCGAAGTGCGTTTTTGACATTATGAGTTGTTAGGGAAATAATATTCAACTATCTCAAACTGAGACATGTGCTTTAAACACTGAATTGAATTTATCGGCTGGGGTATGTTTTTGATTGCAAATAGGGTGAAATTTGGCCCTACTGGGTGTATAGTCTCTGAGTTTGGTGGGTTAAATCTTGACAGATTCTGTCAAGATGCCTATCTATATCTAAATAGAGCATTTGTTGAGGGAAATAAGACGCGATGAATATTGGCAAGCATCTTATTATTGATCTTAAAACCAGCGATATGGCTGAGCGGTTAAAACTTGCTGATTTGAGTTATATCCAAAAAATTTTGCTGGATTCAGCAGAAGCAGCTGGCGCAACGGTTTTAAAAATAGAAGGTCATAAGTTTGGTGATAAAGCTGGCGTAACTGCTTTTGCAATGCTTGCAGAAAGCCATATTTCAGTACATACTTGGCCAGAAAATGGCTTTGCGGCATTTGATATATTTATGTGCGGTGATGCGGGGGAGCAGCTTGAAAAGTCGGTTTATGTTATTCAACAAGAATTTTTAATGGCAACACTTAGTAAGCAGCTTATAGAGCGTGACTATTCGGGGGAGTAGATGTTTAATTTACTATATATGTTTAGAAAACGACGATATTTTAGAAGTTTATTCGTTGTTTCTGCGACTACAAAAATATTGATATTATTATTCATTTGCCTATTTAGTCTGCATGTTTTGGCGATGATGTTGTTTGAAGGATGGACGCTTGAGGTTGCTTTATGGTTTACAGTAACCGCAGGTACTACCGTTGGATTTGGTGATTATGCACCCGCCACTGGTTTGGGACGATTGGCAACGGTGTTTTTGATTTATGTGCCTGCCATTCCGACCATTGCATTTTTAACGGGGCGTCTGGTTGATAAAATTGTTGGGCGGCGCGAGCGCAAACTTAAAGGGAATTGGAATTGGAAAATGGTTGATCACATTGTTTTTATTAATTATCCAAATATTGGTGGTGATATATTCTTTAGGCGGATTGTTGAAGAGCTTAAAAATTCGGTCAGTATGACGGAACAAAAAATTATTATTATTACAGATAAAAAACCCGATGGACTCCCGCAAAGCCTTGTTGACTTGAATGTGAAATTGGTTTCTGGTCGCCCTAATAGCGAGGCCTCACTGGTGCGTGCAGCGGTCGATAATGCTCAAAAGGTAGTTATTTTATGTGAAGATATTAGCGATAGTCGCAGCGATTCTTTGGTGTTTGACATTGCCTCATTAATCTATCAATCAAATAATGATAAAAAGCCAGAATTGGTGGCTGAGGCGATTTTGGAAACTACAAAAACGCGGCTTCAGTCGCTTGGTGTTGCAAGCATATTGCGGCCAATTCGGGCTTATCCTGAGTTGATTGCGCGAACGATTATCTCTCCTGGTTCGGAGCAGATTATAGAAAGCCTGTTTGATAGTGATAAAGAAGAATGTTTAAAATTTACCTGTCATTTTAATGGGCTTTGGTCGGAACTTGCGACCAAGATTATATTGGCTGATTTTGGCACTCCGATTGCGGTTGAGCTCGAAGATGGTTCGATCCGCGCTAATTTAAGAAGCAATGATATAATTGCTACAAAGTCGGTATTTATCATCGTGCCAGAAGGCAATAATTTGGTGCCAGAAGCGGATCAGGAACTAAATTCTCTAATTTAAAAGCTAAGAAAGAGAGGTATTATGATTATAAGAAATGCAATTCTCGGATTATTTGCCCTAGTGTTATTGGGTGGTTGTTCGGACCCAAATGCGCCAATTATCGCCAATGAAAGCAAAATTGTGCAATTGCAAATTGACGGGCTTAAGCAAGGTTTATCGGCAGGGACACTGGTAAACGCGGTGATTTTGAAATCCTATATTGATAAAACTATGGTTTCAAACCCAGAATATAAAGATATTTTAAGCAGTTTGGCTGTTCAGTATACGGCTAAAAATGGCAATCTTGTATCATTGGAAAAACGCCTTGCAAATATTGGTGACGTTAAGCAAAGTTCCGATGCCGTTGCGGATTTGGAAAATTTAAAACTGGCCTCAAGTAAAGATATTTTTAACCAAACCTTTATGGATGAAATTAACACTGTTGCAGCGCTTAGTAATGGCGCATTGCAGCCACTTAATTTGTCAGAAAATGAGCCTGTGGTTGCTGGCCAGAATTTGGTTGGTAACCCGACTTATGGTAGGTGGCAGTCGTCAAGTGGTGGGTCTTTTTGGGCTTGGTATGGGCAATATGCGTTTTTCTCGAGTTTATTCAGGCCACCATTTTATAATAGTTGGTATTATAACCGACCTTGGAGTTACGGCTATGACCGTTACAATAACAATTATGGATCACGCAGTTGGAAAAATAGTGAAACCCAAACACTTGATAAAAATTATAAAAAAGTGCGTGAATATGGCAAGGTGAATAATAAAAAACCAAGTGCCTATGCGACAAGAACAAATGGCAAAGTGAAAGCAACCGCCACAGGTAAGGGCTCTTCTTTATCGTCAGTTCGCAAAACGACTGCAAAGCTTGGGCCGTCGGCACGTAAAAGCTCACCATATTCATCAAGCAGCCGTAGTGGCAACCGCAGCCGTAGCAGCCGCGGTGGAAAATAATTAGATTATCGGAGATTAAAATGGAATTTTTAAACACATATTTTGGACTTAGCAGCGATTATCTTTTGGTGCTTGGTGTAAATTTAGTCATTACCGCGCTGGTGTTAATTGCGATTAGGGTTGTCATTGGGATGATATCCAATGTTAAAATGATTGATGGTTTATCGCTTGAGGATAACCCTGCTATGGGCATCTCGTTGGCGGGCATTATTTTTGCCGTTGGTATTATTATGACGGGGGTGATTGGTGGTGACGCGTCGGATGACTTAATCAAAGAGATTGTCTTGGTTGCTGTGTCAGGTGTGATTGGCATTGTTTTGGTGTTTTCATCGCGGGTGATATTTGATAAAATATCAATTCCCGGGTTTAAAATGCGCGATGCGATTATGCAGGGTAATATTGCGGTTTCAGTCATTGATGCGGGCAATGTGATTGCCTCTGCTTTGATTATTAAATCAGTATTTTTAGTGATTGATACGACTACAACTAATCTGATTATCATTGGATTGGGCAGTTTTATTGTCTCACAATTATTGCTGACTATTGCTAGCTATTACCGCATATTCTTTTACAACCGTGCCCATGGCAGAAGCCTTCAAGATAACATAATGAAGGGTAATGTTGCATTGGCATTGCGTTTTGCGGGTTTTAGAATTGGTATGGCATTTGCCATTAGCGGGGCGTTAACATTGGCACCTTTAAGCATGGATATATTTGCATTAAGCTTATTGATTTGGTTGGGTGTAAGTTTGGTTCAAATGTTGTTGGTGGTTATCTTTAGTTTGATTTGTGACAAGATATTATTGTTGGGCATTGATACCCGTGACGAAGTTGACAATAAACAAAATATTGCTGTTGGTGCAACACAGGCAGCCCTTACGGCTGTTATTGGTTTGATTATTTTCACGCTTGTTTCGTAGGCATTTTGACATTGAACAAAGCAAGAGATGAATATGGTGGATGGATTGCAGGAAAAAAGCAGTTTCAAGCTTACGACGTTTTTTATTGATGTAAGCTTGATTAGCATTCTTGCTGTATTGGCTGGTTGCGGCATTGTTTATGAGTATTTATTATCGCATTATGCAGGGCGTGTGCTTGGGCTAATGGAACATGCCATTTTTACCATGATTGGGGTGATGATTGTTTCGATGGGCGTTGGTGCGCTGCTAGCAAATAAAATTAAAGATGCCAATAAAGGCTTTGTAATTATTGAATTATTGATTGCGTTTATTGGCTCTATATCGATTATTCTAATTGCCTGGCTCATTGCTTTTACCAATCAATTCCCTAGTATATTGGCCGAGAATTATGGCATGCCTGAGGATTTAATTCCTGTTGGTGGTGCTATTGCAAGGCTTAAACAATTTGCCGAAATATTCCCCTTTATAGTTGGGTTTATTTTGGGGGCTTTGGTTGGCATGGAAATTCCGCTGATTGCTAGAATTAGAGAAGAGATTTATGCGGTACGTCTTAAACATAATACTGGCACGGTTTATGGGGCTGATTATATAGGGGCGGGGGTTGGAGCAGCTATATTCATTGTGTTTTTATTAGCCATAGCACCTGCAAAGGCCGCTTTATGGGTATCCTCGGTGAATATGATTGTTGGATTTATATTTTTAGCCGTTAGGTGGCGCAAAATATCGAATAACATTATCTTGGCGGGTTTGCACATATTTTTGGCGGTGTTTTTATTTTTGTTGATGCAAAATATTACTAATATTCACCAATCGCTTGAAAATACACTTTATAAAGATGAAGTGGTGTTTAGCCAAAATACTGACTTTCAGCATATCACCCTGACCAAGCGCCAAATTGGCAATGCAGCGCCTATTCATACGTTATATTTAAATGGTAGGTCGCAATTTTGTTCCTGTGATGAAGCGCTTTATCATGCCATGTTGGTGACGCCGTCAATGTTGGCCTCGGCAAGGCATAAGAATATTTTACTGATTGGCGGTGGTGATGGGCTTGCCGTTCGGGATATTTTAAAATGGCAGCCAGAGCAAATTGATGTTTTAGAGTTAGACCAAAAAATGGTGTCGCTGTTCTCAAAGCCGATTAAAGTTGATGGGCAAGTTGTTAATGATGCATTATTGGCACTAAATGAAAATTCATTTTCTGATAAACGGGTGAATGTGATTTATGGTGATGCGTTTAACAGTGTTGAGCAACTGATTGCTCGGGGTGAAAATTATGATGTGATTATTGTTGATTTGCCCGACCCATCGCACCCTGACTTAAATAAATTATATTCCAAGCAATTTTATACCAAAGTGAAATTATTATTAGCTGGGGATGGCGCGATTGCCATTCAGTCGACCAGCCCTTACCATGCCAAGGACGCGTTTTTAACCGTTGGGCTGACATTGCGCGCTGCTGGTTTTGGATTTGTTGAGCGATATCATACCAATATACCGACATTTGGTGAATGGGGATGGAGCATTGCAACCTTGCATGGTCAGGCTGCATCGAGCCGAATTGAACGTGATTTTAAGCCCATTCCCAAACAAATTGCAATTGATCAGGATTTTATTTTGGCGAGTTTTAAATTTGCCAATGGGATTATTGAAAGTGAAAAGCATTTAAGTTACAATAGTATAGATAATAATTTAATGTATTTATTGCATGAGAAGTCATGGTTGAATGAAGAAATTTTAGTTGGAAATTAAACTCAGGCTTGACAGATCCTGTCAAGCGCCCATATATAATATATGACGAAAAGGAGACGGAATATGTCAAATAAGCTTCTAGCTCAATTAGAGCTAATTGAGCAGGGTAAAATGGTCATTGAATTTGAATTGCAACCGATGGCTAATAATGATGAAATTATTCAGGTGATTGTAAAAGATCAGGAAGAATTTCCGATTAATATTACTGAAACCGATGGTGAAATGATTTGCATGGTCAAATTATTTGATGCCGAAGAGCTAAAAGATGGTGCTAGCAATGACATGCATGAAGTGATGTTATCGGCCAATTTGGCTTTGCCACTATCGAGCTTTGGCAAGATTGGCGGTACATATATGTTGTTTGGTGCTTTGTCGGCCAACTCGAAGAGCGAAAGTATTGGCATAGAGATTGAAACCTTAGCAGGCAACACATTAGAAGCCATTGGCTTAGTTGCAGATTATTTGAAATAGGAGATGAAAATGAGTATCTTTTCTAAAATTGTAACCGCAATTCGCGGTGGTGCTAGTGAAGTTGGCGAAGGCATTGTGGATGCAAATCTAGTGCGCATTATGGATCAAGAGATTAGAGATTCTAAAGCGGCGGTGGAAAAAGCCCGTTCTGGACTTGCTGACCTGATGGCTGAAGAAGCTGGCTATCAACGCAAAGCAACTGAACTTCAAGACAAAATTGAAGAATATGAAGGTTATGCTGTGCAAGCATTGGACAAAGGTGATGAGCCTCTTGCGATTGAAATAGCCGAGAAAATTGCCGATTTAAGTGGTGAGCTTGACTATAATACAGGCGCAACCACACAACTTAGCAATAGCATTGCCACCCAAAAGGATTTTTTGCGCAACTCTGAGCGGAAAGTGAAAGATTTTGAACGTGAAGCTAAAATGGTAAAAACGACAGAAACAGTACAGAAAACGACAGCTGCACTTAGCTCGAACTTTACCGCTACTGGCTCTAAAATGAACAATGCGCGCCAATCGCTTGAACGGGTTAAAGCGCGCCAGCAACAAAATGCCGACCGTTTAAAAGCTGGTGAAGCACTTGCTGCTGAATCTACAGGTAGTAACCTAGCGGCTAAGCTTGCAAACTCTGGCATTACTAAAAACTCTGGCCAAGCAAGTGATATTTTAGCAAAACTAAAAGCCAAACAAGAGAAATAGGCAACAGCATGTTTTCAAAATTATTTGGTAAAGATAAGAAGGCCGCTCGGCCTTCTTTAAACCACCCTAAAGATTTGCGGGCTGGGGATTTGTTTGAGCTTGGCTTATGCCCAATTTCGGAAATTAGTGGCAAGACATTTACCATTTTAGAAGCCAATACGCTTGATTATGGTGATGGGCTTGAGATTGCTTTTGTCATTAGCGCAGATCGCCAAAAATATGGCCTGTCGGTTATCTCAGATGATGAAGGCGAGCGCTTGAGTTTTTCTAAGCTTATCGGCCATAGTGAAATTGACCAGCTGTTTGGTTTGGACAGTTTTGCCAGTTTATTTGATGATGATATGGGTGGTGGTTTAGCCATTCAAACAATTTCAGCTGCGCTTAGTGACTGGGCGATTGAAGGTGATTATTTTAGGACGGTTGATGCGCTTAAGGGGTATTTTGAAAAAGGCGACCATCGGTTAAATTTAAATAGCAAGCGAGCGGCTGAGTTTGACTATTACCAATTGGTTGGTGCAAATTCAGACTATTCTATTGAGGTTGAGGTTTATGATGGTGATGAAACAGAGGTTTATATTTGCCGTAATTTACCCATGCATACGATAGATAAATTATGGCCGCAAGATGCTAGTGGTTAAATGGTGGTTTCATGAAATTATCGGATAAATTATCAAAAAAACTAGAAAAAGTGACGGCTGTTTCGATTGCGATTGATTTAAGCGAAAAAATGGGGCGTCGGTTGCGTGTGGAGGCGGCGCTTGAAGGCATGTCGCCACAAGATCAGTTGCGAAAAATGGTTGGCTTGTCATTTAAAAAACCGCAAAGGCCACGTGTTACTTTAAGTTTGCGGGAAGAGGATTACATATTGCTTGCCAAACGTTATAAGATTAACTCTTGTAATAAAAACGATATTAAAAAGCGTGTTATGGAAGAAATATCAAAGACTTTACATGATCAAGCTTGTTAGAGCTTTTAGATTGACATATATGTCTACGCATTCATCTGGGTTATATAGCATTGGATTTTATAATCTAAGGTGAAAGTGTTTTAATCGTTTTGGGTTTTGATAAATAACCGTTTAAAAGAGAATGTGGCGTGATAAGAAAACAGGATACAAGTAGCTTTGTATTTTGTATTCATAGTTTTTCAACTTATTTGGATTATTTTATTTGATGAGAAAATAGGAATATTCATGCCGACTGATATAAATAAAACTCAAACACATAAGCCATTAAATGATGAACACATAACTTTGCTTGAAAGGGTAAAGTCTTGGATATCTTCTGATAGCAATTATTTGTTAACGGATAAGCATATTGGTGATAAAGCGGGCTCTCATTCAATTCATATAGATTCTACGCATCACCCGCTTAACTATTGGCCGCAAGAGCGTATTGATGTTCTAAATATTTTGTGGGGTATTGGTAATCGATTGCCCGGCAATGATGCCTTTAACAGAAAAATATTTGAGACAGCGGCTTTAGACAGTAAATCACGTGTGTTGGATGTTGCCGTTGGTTTTGGCGCAGGTGCTAGGATGATTGCCAAAGAAAATTTCTCCAAGGTTGATGTTATTGAGAATTATGTAGAAATACTACCGTATTTGATGAAGTTAACTTCTGAAAATAAGCTGATGCATTTTATTTCTGTATTGAACGGAAATTTATTAGAAGCAAATATTCCTAAGGCAAGATATGATTTGGTTTATGGGCGTGAAGTGTTCTTTAAAATTAAAAATAAACAAAATGCTATAAAAAAATGTGTTAATGGCCTTAAAAATAATGGCAAATTTATTTTTACAGATTTTGTTTTAACCGATGATGCATCTGCATATGGCTCGTTTGAAAATTGGTCTGAGCGAGAAAGACAGTCTGTATACCCTGTTTCGTTACATGATTATAATAATATAATGCATGGACTTGGGTTAAAAATTGCGCCTGTACAAGATTATTCTCAAATATACATAAAACATGTTAATGCTGGGTGGTTAAGGTTGCGCAGTTATGTGCGCGGCGAAAAAATTGATGAGGATTTTGTCAACATCATGGCGCTTGAAGGTGATTTATGGCTTTCTCGAGTGCGCGCACTTCGAAGTGGGAAGTTGAAATTAATTCGGTTCAGTGTTTCTTTGTAAATTGATATTAGGTGTAAACGGATATTAAGATTTTTTAACAAATTTTGTTAAAATTATGATTTTTTGGCCATTTACACGCCCTTCAATTTGCTCGGCATTATTTACAACCAAAGAAATATTACGAACGGCAGTGCCGCGTTTTGCAGTGAAAGTTGTGCCTTTGACATCTAGGCTTTTGGTTAAACTGACTGTATCGCCAGCTTGTAAGATGGTGCCATTGCTGTCTTTATGAATGACTTTATTTTCATCATTATCGTTTATAGTGAATCCATTTTTCGCCCATGCCAATATATCATCTTCTAGATAAATCATTTCAAGGGCTTCTGAGGCCCAAGTTTCTTGGGATAAATTGTTTAATAGGCGCCATGCTATAACTTTAACGGGCGCTACCTCACTCCACATGCTTGTGGTTAAACATTGCCAGTGATTAGCCGACATAGCTGTTGTGTTTGAGATTTGGTCGAGGCAGATTTGACATGCAAAAATATAGTCTTCTAGGCTTTTGCCATCTTTGGGGGCGACTATATGCGGCTCTAGGTGTGATTTAGCGTCACATAATTCACATTTAGAGCCACTTCTATTTTGCAACTGTTGAATAATATCCATTTTATCGCCTCGTATAATTCTTTTATTTACGGCATATCATATAGGAATAATTTTGCCAGCAAAATTGAGGTTAATACTAATTTAAATGCTTGATCTTGGTGGTTATTACTCATAAACTTATGTCTTAATTTTAGTAAATGGATAAATGAAGGAAAAACAATGGCGGATAAAATTTTTAAACCACATGGCAAGCATCTAATTGCAGGTGAGTGGCTGGTTGGTGATACACAATTTAGCTCAAACCCTGCTGTTGGTAGTGCTGACAACTATTATTCAGGTTCGGTTGAACTGGTTGATAAAGCAGTGGTTGCCGCCGAAGAGGCGTTTTTGAGTTATGGATATTCTAGCCGTGTTGAGCGGGCTAAGTTTTTAAATTGCATTGCTGATGAAATTGAAAAGCGGGCTGAGTTTATTACTGATATTGGTAGTCGTGAAACAGGTTTGCCGACCGTGCGATTAGAAGGCGAGCGCGGCCGCACCATGGGGCAATTGCGATTATTTGCGAGCCATATTGAAGCCGGTGATTATTTGGACCGCCGATTTGATGAGGCGTTGCCAGACAGAGCGCCATTGCCACGGCCAGATTTACGCATGATGCAACGGCCGATTGGCCCAGTTGCGGTATTTGGGGCTTCTAACTTTCCGTTGGCATTTTCGGCATTGGGCGGAGATACGGCATCTGCATTGGCTGCTGGCTGCCCTGTTGTGGTTAAAGCGCATAATGCCCACCCTGGTACTTGCGAAATTATGTCAGAAGCCATTCACGCAGCGATTAAAATTTGCGACATTCACCCTGGCGTGTTTAGTTTGGTTCAAGGTGATAATCGAGCAATTGGCCAAGCTTTGGTTCAACATCCGCTAATTAATGCTGTTGGCTTTACTGGCTCACTTGGCGGTGGTCGTGCATTGTTTGATTTATGTGCAGCTCGTTCTAATCCAATTCCGTTTTTTGGTGAACTTGGTAGCGTTAACCCGATGTTTTTATTGCCAAATTCTTTGAATGCTCGCGGTGAGTCTATCGCTGCTGGTTGGGCTGGGTCACTTACCATGGGGGCAGGACAATTTTGTACCAACCCAGGTGTATCCATTGTGATTGAAGGGGCAGATGCTGAAGCATTTACCAAAGCAGCTGTTGCTGCGCTTGAGCCTGTTGGTGGTCAGTTGATGTTAACTGAAGGCATTGCAGATGCTTACCAAGCGGGTAATAAAACCATTGCAGCGGTTAAAGGCATTCAGGAATTATTCACTAGCACTTGTGATTTGCGTGAGGCAAAGCCTTATTTATATGCAACAACAGGTGACGCATGGCTTGAAAATGAAGCGCTAAATGAAGAAGTGTTTGGCCCGTTGGGTATCATCATTAGCGTGAAGGATGCGGAGCAAATGATTGAAATTGCCCGCCAGTTAAATGGGCAATTGACCTGCACTTTACATATGGATGATAGCGATACTCAATTGGCTAAAAAACTGTTGCCAATTTTGGAACGTAAGGCAGGGCGAGTATTGGCTAATGGTTTCCCAACTGGGGTTGAGGTTTCTGACACGATGGTACATGGTGGGCCTTACCCTGCATCTACCAACTTTGGTGCGACCTCTGTTGGTACAATGTCCATTCGCCGCTTTATGCGCCCTGTATGTTATCAAAATATCTCGGCTGATATTTTACCAAGTGACTTGCTGTAATATGAATAAAGGTTGGAGCGTGATATTTTTTAGAATATCACGCTTGTTTACTTTTTAAATAGGTTTGACTTTTAAAATAGCTTAACGGGCTTTTTTGACATTTTAACATTAATAGCAAATATTGATTTTGTTTAAAATTAAGCTCAACTTTGGTTGGGCTTTTTCAATGAGCGGGCTTATATAACTGTCACTGGTTTGATGGGTGATTTTCTGGTAGGTTAAAAAAAAGATTGAGATGATGTATGTTACAAAATAACCTAACCATTGCTGAGCGTATTCGAGCTCAGTTTGATATGTTAACCAAGTCAGAACGCAACCTTGCTGATGTGATTATGGAAAATTACCCAGCTTCGGGTTTGGGCAGTATCACTTCTATTGCCAAACTTGCCAATGTTTCGACGCCAACTGTGATGCGCATGTCAAAGAAAATCGGTTTTAAAGGTTTTCCTGAATTGCAACAAAAATTGCGGCTTGAAATAAAAGATACCATATCCAGCCCAATTGCCAAACATGACCAATGGGCGGAGGGGACATCTAACAGCCATATATTAAACCGTTTTGCCGATAGTGTGATGGATAATTTACGCCAAAGTTTAGGCCAGCTTGATGTTGCAGAATTTGACGCAGTGACAGATATTTTGGTTAATAAAAAAAATGCGGTTTATGTGGTTGGTGGGCGGATTACCCGTTCTTTAGCGGATTATTTTTCTACCCAAATGCAGGTGATGCGCGATAATGTGACACTAATTCCGCCAAATTCCAACAGTTGGGCACATTATCTTATTAACATGCAAGCTGGTGATATTTTAATTGCATTTGATATTAGACGTTATGAAACGGATATTTTATATTTAGCTGAAATGGCCAAAAAACGTAAAATTAAGTTGATATTATTTACCGATCAATGGGGGTCGCCCGTCACTAAATATGCTGACCATATTTTTTATAGCCGTATTGAAGTGCCCTCTGCTTGGGATAGTAATATGGTGAACATGTTTATTATTGAGGCGTTGCTTGCAAATATGCAAAATAAAAACTGGAATGTGACTAAAAAACGGATGAAGACGATTGAAAAACTATTTGATGAGACTAAATTATTTGAAACCCATTTAAATTTAAAACCAAATAATGACTTGCCAGAATAGGCAATCTATTAGGGTTGGGTTTAGGTTTTTATTGATTGCAGAGGGGTGTTATGGATAAACAACGAATAATTGATGTGGTTGGCTGCCATGCGGCAGGTGAGATTGGCGATGTGATTGTTGGCGGTGTTCTGCCGCCGCCTGGGAAAAGCATTTGGGAGCAGTCGCGCTTTATTGCAAAAGACCAGAATTTGCGTAACTTTATGTTAAACGAGCCACGCGGTGGGATGTTTAAGCATGTCAACTTGCTTGTGCCTGGCATTAACCCCAAGGCGCAAATGGGTTATATTATTATGGAGCCAGAAGATACGCCGCCTATGTCTGGCTCTAACACCATATGCGTGGCGACTGTATTGCTTGAAACGGGCATTATAAAAATGGTTGAGCCAGTAACCTACTTAACCTTGGAGGCACCTGCTGGTTTAATTGAAATAACTGCAAAATGTAGAAATGGTAAAGTTTTGCAGGTTAGCCTGAACAATGTTGCAAGCTTTGTTGCGCAAAGTAATGCAGTATTGGAGGTTGAAGGTATTGGGACTTTGAGAGTGGATATCGCTTATGGAGGGGATAGTTTTGTAATTGTGGATGCTGAAGATTTGGGCTTTAACTTGCTGCCTGATGAAGCAAGAGAACTTGCAAAGGTGGGCGTGCTTATTACCAACGCTGCCAATGAACAATTGGGCTTTAGCCACCCTGATAATGCCGACTGGAAGCATGTTTCATTTTGCCAAATAGCGGGCGCGATTAGGCGGAACCAAGATGGCATTTTAACTGGCAAAAATGCAGTGGCGATTAAGCCGGGTAAAATAGATCGCTCGCCCACTGGTACTGGTGTTTCAGCAAGAATGGCGCTGCTTCACAGCCAAGGGAAGATGAAAGTTGGCGAACGGTATATCGCTACTTCTATATTGAACTCCAGCTTTGAAGGGCAGATTGTTGATGCGGTTAAAGTTGGTGCTTTGCAGGGGATTGTACCGAAAATATCAGGCCAAGCGTGGTTAACTGGCGATTATCACTATAAGTTAGACCCAACTGACCCTTGGCCAGAAGGCTATCGGCTGAGTGATACTTGGCCGAAACTATAATTGCTTTGCATTTTATAGTTTGAGAATTAGCATTCTTAGGCGCGTAGAACGGGGCGTCTCTAAAAAGATGATAAAATTGTATAGTGGCTATTGTTAGCTGAAAAATTACTGCTTGAGGATAAAATAAGGCAATGAAGGCTGGTTTTTAAAAAAGAGAATGATAATTCCTAAGGCTATGGAATTGGTATTCCCGATTGATTTAAACATTGTGTATAAGGGGATATCGTGTCGTTTATTGACCAAATTAATAATAGTGGTGGGCAATTAGACCCTTTAGAAACAGCAAAATTGCAACAGATTGTTGAGCAAGCAATGTTGGTATTTTGGCAACATGGTTATGACGGTACTAACTTTGACCGTTTGGTGGTAGCAACGGGGGTTAGCCGTAAATATATTTACCGTAATTGGCAAGATAAGCATGGGCTTTTTATTGAATGTTTGAAGCAATATCGCCGTTATATGACCCATATAATGCTGAATGATATTACGGATATTAACGGTTCTGGTTTGCCGGCATTAAGCGAGTATTTTAGTAAGTCTAAGGTAGATTTAGCTTCAAAGCGCAGCAATCGCGGTTGTTTGATTATAAAAACTATCGCTCGATTTGGGCAATATGACGCGCCAGTATCGGCAATGTGCCATAGTTATTTGACGCTGGTTAAAGGTGGGATTTACAATAGTCTAAGTCTTGCTAAACAAGAAGGGCAGTTAGCCCAAAATACTAATATCAACCATGTTGTTGAGTTTTTATTTGCAATATTTATTAGCATTGGCGGTGTTGCGGATAATTTAAACTCTCAAGATCTATTAATGTCGATGATTGACCAAGCTATTGAGTTTATTCATACATTAGATGAAAAAAATAAGCCAATGCTTGCTTAAGGCGTTGGCTTATCTCGAGTGATTGGCTATTGATTAGCTATAATAATATTTGTCTTTTTCATAGGTGCAGGTTGCAACAATTTTGCCGTCTTGCTCTTTTGAGCCAACTTTGATTTTCCAGCCTGCAGGCATTCGCCAGCCATTGCTTTGGGCGATGCGTTGTACGCTTTGGCACATCATTAAACCAGTTCTTGCATTGATATTATGAACAAAGCTGATGGATTGGTTTTTGTCATCAACCTTACATGGTAGAGTCAAAATCATGGTTGCGTTGAGCAGGTTACAGATTTTTTCTGCTGTTGGTAGCTCATTGGCTGCTGCTGGGCTAATGGTGACTATACTAGCGGCAAATATCGAGATTAATTTTAGTTTCATATCTTCCTCTTTATGATTGACTATTAGATTTGATAGATAGCTAACTATTAAGCTTAGGATAGCATAAAACTACAACTGCACGAACTGCTAGTTCAGCCGGCAGGTGTTTAGAGCGCTGGAATAGGGTGGTTGAAAGGATTTTTAAAGTTTGGTTTTGGTTGAAATTATTTATGAAAATTTACGTCAAGGGATTAATGTCGACTTGTGCGATGTTGTTATCAAAAAAATGTTCGACCAGATTATTACCACTGCCTTTGCGGTCGATAATCCAAAAATCTTGTTCGGCAACCAAAGTTAAAAGCGGGTGATGCCAAATGGCTTTGTGATATTGTATGGCTTGGTTGGGTGCAGCAAGAAATGCGTGGCAGCTTTCTGGCGTGGGAATGTTACCATCAGCGACGACAATTAGCCATGCATGGGGCTGCATTGGCAAAAATGCCTGACTGCCTAAAGGATGTTTTTCCATCATTTTGATTTCTAGTGGAAATGGGCGGCGTTGGGATTTAAAAATTGAGATGATGGTTTCGCCAGATTTATCGCTGCAATCGGCTTTAGCCAGATCGTGATATCGCCGTGTATGGCCTTCGTTGATCAGGTAGGATTTATCTTGATCAAGCTCGATGACCTGCCCATATTTGGCGAAATTTTGTTGGCTAAGCTTTTTTGGTTTTAGATTTATCATTTGTTGCCGCCTTTATGAGGGTGGTGCTTAACCCAATGATTTGCAATGTCGATGCGGCGGGCGAACCAAACATGGTCGTGCGACATGGCGTAATCAACAAAACGTTTTAGCGCGGCAAAGCGTGCAGGGCGGCCAATGATGCGGCAATGTAAGCCGACGGATAACATTTTTGGGGTATGCTCGCCTTCGTCATAAAGGGTATCAAACGCATCTTTTAAATAGGTGAAAAACTGATCGCCAGCGTTAAAGCCTTGGGGGGCTGCAAAGCGCATGTCATTGGTATCAAGCGTATAGGGTACGATTAAATGGGGTTTTTTGGTTTGGGTTGACCAGAAAGGCAAATCGTCGGAATAATCATCAGCATCATAGGTGAAACCGTTATTTTCGGCGACTAGATTGCGGGTGTTTTCTGAAGTTCGCCCTGTATACCAGCCTTTGGGTGCTGTGCCTGTCAGTTCGCGGTGGATTTCTATGGCTTGTTGCATATGTTGGCGTTCTTGGTCGATTGACACGTCTTTATAATCGATCCACCTTAGGCCATGGCTACATATTTCGTGGCCGTCTGTTAGGGCCTGTTCTATCACGGCGGGGTTGCGTTGCATGGCCATGGCGACAGCAAATAAAGTGATTGGAATGTTTCGTTGGCGAAATAAATTTAATATGCGCCAAACCCCAGCGCGTGCGCCATACTCATAAATGGATTCCATTGACATATGGCGTTGATTAACGAAAGCTGGTGCGCCGATAATTTCAGATAAAAAAGTCTCGGAGGCTTTGTCGCCATGTAAAATGCAATTCTCTCCGCCCTCTTCGTAATTTAAGACAAATTGGATGGCAATGCGGGCATTATTTGGCCAGTTGGCTTTGGGTGGGTTTGTGCCATAGCCTAACAAGTCGCGTTGGTAATTTTGTGCATTTGTCATAATATATTGCCATTCATTGTTTGGTTTATTTTAAATATATTGACCGATCTATAAAGCGGTATTTTTTTATGTAATTGATGCTTTAATGTGTCTGATTAAGTTTGGTTTTCCAATTTTTGAAAACGGGTTAATGCTTGATCCAAATGCGATATGAAGGTTCGGGGTGCCAATGATAACTCATGCAACTCGTTGGTGACTAGAACCAGTTGATCACTTGGTAGATCTGGTTTTGTAATCGGGATGAATATTAAGTTTTTAGCGTGGCGCTCTGCTTCTATGCCGAGGCGGGTTTGAAAGGCAACATACCCACTTTGGGTGGCCAATGACTTCATAAACCTTAAGCTGTTGGTTTTTATTAGAGTTTTGGAAATAAGTTTTTGGCTGCGGATGGCATTGCTTAAAATGCGGCCGATAGACAAATTATCATTAGGCATGGCGATTGAATAATGCATGCATTGAGCGAGTGTGCAGCTTGGCATTTTTGCTAAGTCATGACTGGGTGCGACCACGGCACCAATGCTTAATTCTTGACAATTAATATGTTTAAGGCCGTCATGATTGGGGGCGTTAAAGCCTAGAGCCACATGTACTTCAGCGTTACTTATGCTTTGCATCACACGGGCTGAGCTTGCGATTAGAATTTCAACTTGAATGCCAGGGTAAGTTTGCTGAAAGCGCGAGACAACGCGCGTCATTAGTGAATCTGCGACGCTTTCGACCACAGCAACTTTTACAATGCCACGTTTTAGGCCGCTTAAATCGTCAAGTGCTTCTATCGCATTGTCAAAATCGGCCAATGCGCGCTTGGCATGGATCAGCAAAATCTCACCAGCTTCTGAAATCTTAATGCCGCGACCAATACGGTCAAATAATTGAACGCCAAACTGATCTTCTAAATTTAGTATTTGGCGATTAACTGCCGATGATACAACATTAAGGCCGCGTGCTGCACCACGAATTGAACCCACTTTTGCAACTTCAACAAAATATCGTAGGGCAGGGGAATAGAATAAATGAGTTGGATTATTTTTCAAATTGCTGCCTTTTTTCTGTATAATTTTCATTATTGTTGCCATAAAGACATCAATTTTATTACATTATATTCCTTTTAAGGGCAATTATAATCTGGCAAAATAAACTAAATAATGAGAAGGATTTATTGTGGGTGCATTAACAACACATGTTTTAGACACTGCCAATGGCGTACCTGCTGCCGATATGAAGATTGAACTTTGGGTTGACGATGGCGGTGAAAAAAAACTTATCAAAACTGCGTTTACTAACAAAGATGGGCGTCTGGACGGCCCGGCATTAAGTGGTGAGGATTTTAAAACTGGGCGTTATGAGCTGCTGTTTTATGTGGCAGACTATTTTGCAAGTAAAGGGGGGGATGACGGGTTGGCATTTTTGAATGTGGTTCCGATTTGTTTTGGTGTTGTTGATTGTGACAGCCATTACCATGTGCCTTTACTGGTTTCGCCTTTTTCATATTCGACATATAGAGGTAGTTGAAAATGGCGAGTGACAGAATTGAATTTATCCGAAATGGGAAAGTTGAAATTTTGGAAGGTGTTAAGCCTACTGATACTTTACTGGATTATCTGCGTTTAAAAGAAGCCAATTATGGCACTAAAGAGGGTTGCAACGAAGGGGATTGCGGCGCATGTAGTGTGGTTTTAGGCCGGGAGGTAGATGGAGAAATGCACTATAGGGCAGTGAATAGCTGTATTTATTTTGTAGGTATGTTAGATGGCCAAGAGTTGATTTCGGTTGAGGATTTAAGCGCTAAAGGTGAAGCTTTGCACCCTGTACAAGCTGCAATGGTGAAACACCATGCTAGCCAATGTGGGTTTTGTACCCCTGGGTTTGTGATGGCATTATTTGCGCTATATCATGGCGAAGATAAGCCTAGCCGTGATGGTGTTGCTGAACAACTTGCTGGTAATTTATGCCGCTGTACTGGGTATCGGCCAATTGTGGATGCTGCGGTTGAGGTGTGTGATGATCGCATGGTAGATAAATTTGATGAGCGCATGCAAGAGACTGCAAAACTGATTGCTAACATGCCTAAACAGGACTTGTTTATTGGTAATGGAAAAAGGTTTTTTGCCGCGCCTAAATCTATTATTTCGCTGGCGAAACTATACCAGCGTCACCCAGAAGCAACGATTGTTGCGGGGGGGACGGATGTTGGTCTTTGGGTGACCAAAAGACTGATGGATTTACCCAAAGTTATTTATATTGGCAATGTATCTGGGCTTGATCATATTTTAGAGGATGATCTATGCCTTAACTTAGGCGCAGCGGTGACTTATAGCGATGCTGAAATACAAATTGGTAATATTGATAGTGATATAGCAGATACATTAAGACGGATAGGCTCAAAACAAGTTCGGGCTTCGGGTACGGTTGGTGGTAATATTGCTAATGGCTCGCCAATTGGTGATATGCCGCCTATTTTACTGGCTTTGGGGGCATCTATTATTTTGCAAAAAGGCAACGAAGAACGCATGTTAGCACTTGGCAGTTTTTTTATTGATTATGGTAAGCAGAATATTGAACAAGGTGAGTTTTTAAAAGAAATTCAAATTCCAAAATTAAAACAAAATGAGTATTTTAGATGTTATAAAATATCCAAACGGTTTGACCAAGACATATCGGCTGTTATGGCTGCATTTCAATTTACGATTATTGATGGGGTGATTAAATCATGCCGACTGGCATTTGGCGGTATGGCAGCAACACCAAAACGGGCGTTTGCAACGGAGCATGCGCTTAAAGATATGACATTGGATGAATTTGCAGAAGGCCAAGTTGAAGAGATGTTGGATCAGGACTTTAGCCCACTTAGTGATATGCGTGCCAGCGCTGAATATAGGATGTTGGTATCTAAGAACCTATTGACCAAAGCGCTGACTGAAATTTCTGATGAGATTGACAATATAGGCGTTACTTCTACGCGGGTGGTTGGCAATAGGGCTGCTAACTGGACGGGGAGTAGCAGGTTATGACTGGTTCGAAAAGCGGCGGCAAAAATGCTAGTGGCCAATATATCATCGGTAAAAAATACCCGCATGATAGTGCCAAGCAACATGTGAGCGGCCGCGCGATTTATATAGATGATATTCGTGAAATGAGGGGTTGCTTGCATGTTGCGCCAGGCTATGGGGCGGAGACTTGTGGTGACATAATTACAATGGATTTAAGTGCGGTTATCGCATCCAAAGGTGTTGTTTGTGTGTTAACAGCTAAAGATATTCCTGGGGTGAATGATTGCAGCCCTGTTATGGGCGATGACCCAATATTTGCTGAAAATACAATCAACTTCCATGGTCAGGTGATGTTTGCTGTGGTGGCTAAAACCCGTGATGAAGCACGCCGTGCGGCCAAATACGCAAAAATTGAAATTAAGCCGAGGGTGCCAATGATAACAGCGGCGGATGGCCGTGCAAAAGATGCTAGCGTATTTCCGCATTATAGTTTTACCAGTGGTAAGGCTGATGCTGCGATTGAAAATGCTGCTTTGAATTTGTCTGAAGATATGGTGATGGGTGGGCAGGAACATTTTTATTTGGAGGGGCAAATTGCGATGGCAATCCCGAAAGATGAAGGTGAAATGCTGGTTTGCTCCTCGACCCAACACCCAAGCGAAGTGCAACATTTGGTCGCTAAAATGCTTAAAATAAACGATGCTGCCGTGGTATGTGAATGCCGCAGAATGGGCGGTGCATTTGGTGGTAAAGAAAGCCAAGCGGCGCAATGGGCAGCCATTGCGGCATTGGCTGCTCATGTAACCGGCAGGCCTGCAAAAATGCGACTTGACCGCGATGACGACATGATGCTGACGGGAAAGCGCCATGATTTTGACTGTCAATGGTCGGTTGGTTTTGACCAAAAGGGTGTGATTGCTGGGGTGAAGGTGAATTACGATTCGCGCTGTGGGGTTTCGGCTGACTTATCACTTGGGGTGAATGATCGCTCGATGTTTCATACTGACAATGCTTACTTTTACCCTGAATATGATATTGGGTCGCATCGGGTTAAGACGAATACAGTTTCTAACACCGCCTTTAGAGGGTTTGGTGGGCCGCAAGGTGTATTGTTTGCCGAGCGGATGATGCAAGGCATTGCGATTAAAACTGGCCGTGATGCGTTGGATGTTCGCAGTGATAATTACTACCGTGATGACAAACAAACCACACCTTATGGGATGGAAATTACAGACAATATTATTGCTGATATTATGGGGCAACTAGAGCAAAGTAGTGATTACCGTGCGCGGCGCATTGCAGTTGATGGGTTTAACAAAAAAAATAAATATTTGAAAAAAGGCTTGGCGTTAACGCCTGTTAAATTTGGCATATCCTTTACCTTAAAACATTTAAACCAAGCAGGGGCTTTGGTGCATGTTTATAGTGATGGCTCGGTGCAGATTAACCATGGCGGTACTGAAATGGGGCAGGGGCTTTATTTGAAAGTTGCGCAAATTGTGGCGGAAGAATTTGGCATAGATTTAGCACAGGTTAAAATTACTGCAACGGTGACTGATAAAGTGCCAAACGCCACACCAACAGCCGCCTCGTGCGGCAGTGATTTGAACGGAAAAGCCGCGCAAGCGGCGGTGGTTAAGATTAAAGGCCGAATGGCTCTGCTTGCTGCAAAAATGCAAAATGTTGATGTTAAAGATGTGGTGTTCCGTGATAATATCGTGGTTGCAGGGGGGCGTGAAATTAAATTTGCTGACCTTGCAAAACTCGCTTTTTTGGAACGTGTTTCGCTGAGTGCAACGGGTTTTTATGCCACACCTAATATTACTTGGAACCGAGATTTAAAAACTGGGCAACCATTTTTGTATTTTGCTTATGGTGCATCTTGCAGTGAAGTGATTATTGATACGCTTACTGGTGAAATGAAAGTTTTACGGGTGGATATATTGCATGATGTTGGTAAATCTATCAACCCAGCGATTGACAAGGGGCAAATTGAAGGTGGGTTTACCCAAGGTATGGGCTGGTTAACCACTGAAGAGTTGGTTTATGATGATGAAGGGCGGCTGGCTACCCATGCGCCTTCGACTTATAAAATACCGACAGCGTTTGATATGCCTGAAGATTTTAGGGTGAATATTTACCGCTCTTTGGGTAACCAAGCGGATGTGATTCATAAATCTAAAGCAGTGGGTGAACCGCCTGTTATGCTCGGCATATCGGTATTTTGTGCGATATTTGACGCGGTTGCTAGTTGTAAAGCTGGTGCGATACCCAAGCTTAATGCACCTGCGACCCCTGAGGCTATTTTGAAGGCCATAAAATCTCTCTAATGGCAATTGGGTGAAAAATGGGTATTTGGTGAAAATGCGGATTTGGCAACAAATATTTGAACTTTTACAACAACAAGAAACATGCGCGCTCATTAGTGTGGTTGAGGTAAAAGGCTCAACGCCGCGAGAGGTTGGGGCGCAGATATTACTGAGTGCAACAGGTGGGTTTTACGGTACGATTGGCGGGGGGAATATGGAGAATAAATCCATATTATTGGCGCAACAATTACTGGCAAAGGGTGGCCAAAAGCTTCATATTGAGAGCCATATATTGGGGCCAGACTTTGGCCAATGCTGCGGTGGTGCGGTAAAAATCATGATTGAGATATTTGATCAAACTGATTTTGATAATGCCAAAGCTTTTGCAAGGTTTGAAGCTGATGGGGCGTTTAATTTGCAAATATCGACTGATGGTAATTGTATTTCACGCCTAAAAGCTTCACAAAATATTGAACATTTTGGACTGCAAGATGATGGCGGTATTATTTTGCAATATGGATTAAAAAATGCGGTAATTTATCTGTTTGGCGCAGGGCATGTTGGTAAGGCGCTGATGTTGCAACTGGCGGTTTTGCCATTTGATGTGGTGTGGGTGGACAGTCGGAAAGGTGAGTTTCCGCGTGCTGTGCCAGCTAATTTCACGCTTATTCACCAAGAAAAGCCACAAGATGCTTTGGCCTCTGCACCTGATGGTGCGCAGATATTCATTTTAACCCATGACCATGATATTGATTTTAATATTGTTTATGCGGCGCTTAATATGCGGCGGTTTTCTTACATTGGGGTGATTGGCTCCAAAACTAAAGGTGCGCGATTTGTTAGCAAGTTGCGCAAATTAGATTTTACCGAGCGTCAAATAAATGAGATGCATTGCCCGATTGGCATTGGGATTATTGGTTCAAAAAAACCTGCTGCCATCGCTGTTTCGGTAGCGGCTGAAATATTAAGCCGTGTTGAGATTTGAGCTTATTTGATGGCGACATTTACCCGCCACATAGGTTGCCTTTATTGCACGGTCATCGCCTAAGATTGCTAGGGCAAAAAGGCTGTCATCAAGTGATTCAGAAATGGCTTGGCGGGCTTCTAACAAGGCTGTAGCTTTAGGGTCAATGATGATGAAATCTGCCCATTTGCCAACTTCAAGACTGCCTATTTCATTGTCTAGACCTAGAGTTTTAGCATTGCCTAAAGTTGCCATATAAAAACCTTCTAGAGCGGTTAACTGGATATTGTTAAATGAGGCGATTTTAAATGCTTCTCCGATGGTGTGCAGCATGGAATAGCTGGTACCGCCGCCAATGTCGCTTGCTAGGCCAATTTTTACGGGGCGTTTTGCCTGCCTTAAATGTTTTAAACTGAGCAACCCTGAGCCTAAAAAGCTATTGGAGGTTGGGCAATGAACGATGGTTGAGCCGCTATCACTTAGGGCTGTGCATTCGCGTTCTGACAAGTGAATGCCGTGGCCGAAAAAACTTTTTTTACCCAATAGGCCATATTGTTCGTAAACATGGGTGTAATCTGTCGCCCATGGGAATAGGTGTTTGACCATTTCGATTTCTTCTGGGCTTTCGGACAGATGAGTTTGTAAATAACAGTTGGGATTTTGCTCGACCAATTGCTGAGTTGCAGCCAGTTGTGCCTCTGTTGAGGTGATAGCAAAACGTGGGGTGATGGCATAGTTTAAACGGCCTTTGCCATGCCATTTATCAATTAGGCTTTGGCTGTCTAGCGCGCCTTGTTGGGCTTGGTCAAGCAGGTTATCTGGGGCGTTGCGATCCATCATAGTTTTGCCCGTGATTAGCGCCATATTGCTGGCTGCAGCTGCTGAAAATAGAATATCTGCGGCTTGTTTATGCACTGATGAAAAGGCCATGGCGCAAGTGGTGCCGTTGGCGTGAAGGAAGTTTAAAAAATGTTTGGCGGCATTCGTTGCATGATCTGCATCATGGTAGCGGGCTTCTTCTTTAAAGGTGAAGCGGTTGAGCCAATCTAGCAAATTTTTAGCGGGTGCGGCTAACATACGATATTGCGGATAATGCAAGTGACTGTCTATAAAACCCGCCATTAAATATTGCTTACCATAGTCATCTTTAGGCAGCTTGGCGTAGGTTTTTGGTAAATCTTCGCGTGTGCCAAGCCAAGTGATTTTACCAATGTCGTCAATAACCATTGCGCCTTGTGCATATTCGGTCACGGCTTTTGATGGGTTTAGCAATGGGTCGCTGTTAAAGCTAATGATATGTGCAAAAATGCATTTTACGGCTTTGGTCATTTTGCTTGATCCTCGACTTGGTCGGTAATTCTAAAGCCAAAAATTTTGAATATATTTTCGATCGCCGCTTTAAACTCTTGGTCATTGTTATTTTGAATGCGCTGTTTAAAACCATCTAGAATTTGATGTTTGGTTGCGCCTTTAACGGCAAAGATAAATGGAAAATTGAATTTTTTCTTATAGGCTTGGTTGAGTTTTGTGAAGCTTGCAAGTTCACTTTCTGATAAACTGTTTAAGCCTGCGCCTTGTTGTTCATTGGCGCTGTCATCACTGAGTGTGGCCTTGCCAGCTAGGTCGGGATGGGCGTTGATTAGCGCTAGTTGGGTCTGGTGATTGGCAGCAGAGAGTGTGTTGCAAAAGGCGGTTATCATATCTTGTTTGCTGGCAAAGGGACGTAAATTGGCGGCAATTTTTGCTACCCAGGGGGAATGCTCGGCAATGTCGCCAAATTCGGCCTCAAACTCATTGATGCTCATTGCATTGAGTTGATCTAAGCTGATCGACATTTTACGTCTCCATATGGTTCAAAGTGATTGTAATTTAAAGTGATTGTAATTTAATGTTGTGCTGCGAGCCAGTCGCCCAATGCTTTACGGTCAGCTTCGCTCATATTGGTCTCATTGCCAAGTGGCATATAGTCGGATTGAATGGCGAATTTCATTATGAGCGGATTGTATTTTTGAATTTCTTGTAGATTGTCCAAACTGATGCCTTTGGGTGCGTCTTCAAAATCTTCGTGGCTTGGGCTTGCTGAATGGCAGGTGGTGCAATGTTGCTCGACCATGGTCATTATTGCGGCATTGCTGAGTAGCTTTTTACCTGTGTTTAAACGCGTTTCTGGCATGGTTAAATACATAGCAATGCTAAGGGTGACGAATATGGCGGGGATTGTCCAAGCGTAGCCTTTTAGCGGATCGCCAACCTCATGGCGGATTAGTAAATGGCGCAAAAATGCACCGCCTAAAATGATTAAGCCAACCAAAAGCCACGGGGTTGCATGGCCGGTTATCATCGGGTAATGGCCGCTGACCATCATCACTAAAACGGGTAAGGTTAGGTAGGTGTTGTGGATGGAACGTTGTTTGCCAATTTTGCCATATTTGGCGTTGGGCTTCTCGCCTTTTAGCAATGAGGCGACAATTTTCTTTTGATTGGGAATGATGATGGCAAATACGTTGGCGGCCATGATGGTGCCGACAAATGCGCCAACATGAATGAGGGCGGCGCGGCCAGAAAAAACATGGGTATAGAAATAAGATGCGCTCAAAATTAATAGAAATACCAAGCCCATTAATAATGGGGTGTTTTTGCCAATGTCAGATTTGCATAGGGCATCATAAATGAACCAACCCGCTGTGAGGCTAACCACTGAATAGACGATGGCAACAACAGGTGCAATGTCTAGAATATTGCGGTCTATCATGTATAGTTCGGCATTCCAGTAAAATTGTACAATCATCAATGCGATGCCAGTAAACCATGTAAGATAAGCTTCCCATTTATACCAAATTAAATCATCGGGTAAATCATCAGGTGCGACGGTGAATTTTTCGGTATGATAAAAACCGCCGCCATGCACTTCCCACGCTGTGCCTAGTACGCCATCTTTCATTTTTTTGCGCTGTTTTAAGGAGAAATCAAGCGCAACAAAGTAAAATGATGCGCCGATCCAACCGATACCAACAATCATATGCGCCCAACGAATGAGCAGGTTTAACCAGTCTAGAATAAAAGGCAACATATTGGCAAATATAGAAGAGGACATGGGGTTCCTTAAATTGTTATTGTTTACTGTTTGGCTAGCAAATTACGCCGCATGCCATGCAATAGTGGTTCGGTATAGCCCGAGGGTTGGGTCATGCCTTCAAAAACTAGCGCAATGGCGGCTTTATAGGCGATTGAGTTTTCGAAATTTGGTGACATATTGTTATAGAGGGCATCACCCTTATTTTGGCCATCAACCTTGATCGCCATTTTTTGCATGATGTCAATCACCCGCTGGTTGCTGCAAATATCATGGTGCAACCAGTTGGCAATATGTTGGCTTGAAATGCGCAATGTGGCGCGGTCTTCCATCAGGCCAATATCGTTGATGTCTGGTACTTTTGAGCAGCCGATGCCTTGGTCTATCCATCTAACCACATAACCTAAAATGCTTTGTGCGCTCATTTCTAAATCTTGGTTGATTTGCGCTTGGCTGAGCTTATTTTTTTGGGTTACTGGAATGTTGAGTAAATTATCTAGCGGCGGGATGCTGCCTGTAATTTTGCTTTGCACTTGTGCGACATTGACCTGATGATAATGGGTGGCGTGTAAGGTCGCGGCTGTAGGAGATGGTACCCATGCGGTGGTTGCGCCAGCTTTTGGGTGACGAATTTTTTGCTGCATCATGGCGGCCATTTCGTCGGGCATGGCCCACATGCCTTTGCCGATTTGGGCGCGGCCTTTAAAGCCACATTCTAGGCCTATCTTTACATTACGAGCTTCGTAAGTGGCGATCCAGTCTGAGTTTTTCATTTCGGCCTTGGTGATGATTGGCCCTGCTTGCATGATGGTGTGAATTTCGTCTCCAGTGCGGTCTAAAAAGCCAGTATTGATGAAAAATACACGATCTTTTACGGCATGAATACATTGTTTTAGATTGGCGCTGGTGCGTCTTTCCTCATCCATAATGCCAATTTTTACGGTGTTTTGGGGTAGGTTTAGCACTTGTTCTACATGGTTGAATATCTCATTGGCAAAAGCCACCTCTTCTGGCCCATGCATTTTGGGTTTTACCACATAAACTGAACCAAATTGGCTGTTTTTATGGCCTTCGTTGCTTGTTTTTAAATTATGTTTGGCGATTAAAATGGTGATAAAAGCATCCATAATGCCTTCGGGGATTTCTTGATCGTTAAACAAAATAGCATCGCTCATCATTAAATGCCCAACATTGCGAATGAGCATAAGGCTACGGCCTTTAAGGTTAGATGCTTTGCCTTCGGGACTGCTAAATGCAATATCGGGGTTTAATTTACGTTCAATATCTTTGCCAGATTTTTGCATTTTAATGCTAAGGTCGCTATTCATCAGGCCGAGCCAGTTGTTGTAAACCGCTGCTTTTTCAGCGGCATTAACGGCTGCAACTGAGTCCTCACAATCCATAATGGTGGAAAGTGCAGCTTCAAGATGAATGTCGGCAATATGTGCAGGATCGGTTTTGCCAATTTGGTTTTTGGCATCTATTTTAATGATGATATGCAGGCCATTATTATTAAGTATTATGGCGTCTGGTGTTGTTTCCTGACCTTGATAGCCGCTAAATTGATTGGGTTGGTTTAGCTGTGTGTTGCTGCCATCTTTTAGGCTGATTTGTAATTGTTTATCGGCAATAGTAAAGCCAGTTATCTGGTTAAAGTCGCCATTTTTAAGCGTGAAATGCTGGTTTAAAAAATTGCGACCCCATTTGATGACTTTGGCACCATGGTTGGCATCATAACCTTGTGCAACTTCGGATTTTTTAGCCAGAATGTCTGATCCATAAAGTGCATCATAAAGGCTGCCCCAGCGGGCATTTGCGGCATTGAGTGCATAGCGGGCATTGTTGATTGGTACAACCAATTGTGGCCCTGCAATGTTAGCAATCTCCACATCTAGATTTTGAGTATTGATTTTAAAGTCTGGAATATCGGCGGCTAAATAGCCAATTTTTTGAAGAAAGTTCTGATAGGCGAAAAAATCTGTGATTGGCCCTGGATTTTTGCTGTGCCAGTCATCTTGTTGTTGTTGCAAAAGCTCACGCTTGGCAAGCAATGTTTGATTTTTAGGCATGAGCTGTTTAAGCGATTTTTCTAATCCTGACCAAAAACTTGCGCCCGTGACCCCCGAGTTTGGAAGTACTTTTTCGGTAATGAAATTAAACAATATTGGTTTAATTTTTAATTTGCCTATGATGATTGAATTGCTCATTTTTGCTCTTTCTGCCTTCTTGCGGGCTTTTTGCCTTATTTTAATCTAAAATAAACCTACGTATATCAAATAATTTTTGCTTTATTTTCAAATTATTTTTGATAATGTAGCTTATGGCTAGATTTGAAGATATGAAATTATTTATGCGCATTGTTGAGAAGCAAAGCTTTACCGCTGGTGGGCGTGAAATGCGTCTATCGCCTGCGGTGGTTTCAAGCCGCATGGCACGGTTTGAAAAATACTTAAATACGCGATTGTTTAACCGCACCACAAGGCAGGTGAGGGTAACGCCAGCGGGGCGACGTTATTATGAAGATTGTCAAGAAATTTTACATAAGGTAACGCAAGCTGAATTGCGCCTTGAAGATGAAGATAGTGAGCATGCGGGTATCATTAGGCTGAGTGCTTCTACCTCGTTTGGGCGGAGTTTTTTAAAGAATTTTGTTAATCAATATACCCAAAAATATCCTAAAATTAGCATACATTTGCAAATTACCGATCATCTGGTGGATTTAATTGGGCAAGATATTGATTTGGCGTTTCGGGTTGCACCTTTGTTGGATATGAGTTTTAAGGCCAAAATTTTTCATCCGATTAAACGCTATGTTTGTGGATCGCCTGCTTATTTTGAACAATATGGTGTGCCTGAAAACCCCAAGGCACTTGACCAGCATAATTGTTTATTGCTGCGATTTCCTGGGTCTCGCTTGTTTAAATGGCCGTTCCAAAATGAAGATGGGGACTATGAAATTGCGGTTTCGGGCAGTTTAGAATCGGACTGCGGGGATGTTCTGCTAGATTGGGCGGTTGATGGTCGCGGACTGGTGCTAAAGGCTTGGAATGAAGTTGAAGAATTGGTTAAAGAAGGTAAATTACAGGTGATATTGAGTGATGACTTGCAGCAAAATAGTTATCTGCACGCCATCTACCCATATCATACACATTTGCCAGCCAGAGTGCGCTTATTTTTAGATGAAATTGCGCAAAGCATAAAAAAATCAGCAACTTGGTGAACTTTAGTGATAAAATTGTCAAATGTTATGCGTTGAAATTGGCGACATATTGATCGATCTTATTGAGATATTGGTCAATTTCAGTTTGTTCTAAAAATGAGCCTGTAAAGCTATTTTTAGCTAGCAAGGTAAGATCGGCGATTGAGAGGTTAAGCGGTTCTGCAATTGATTCAAAATTAGCGTTCATATAACCGCCAAAATAGGATGGGTCGTCAGAATTCACGGTTGCAACTAGGCCTGCTTCTAGCATTTTTTTGATTGGGTGATTGGCCATATCAGTCACGCCGCAAAGCTTTAAGTTGGATAATGGGCAAACAGTTAATGCCATTTTTGAATTGGCCAGCCTGCTAACTAAAGCTGGGTTTTCCATCGCTCTGTTGCCATGGTCTAAGCGGTCGATTTTCAGCAGATCAAGCGCCTCTATAATATAGTCTGCTGGGCCTTCTTCCCCTGCATGGGCAACCAATTTATAGCCTTGCTGTTTGGCCATTTTAAATACGTTGATAAATTTTGAAGGTGGGTGACCAAGTTCGGATGAATCAAGGCCAACACCACATAAAAGATGTTTGAACGGCTCTGCTTCATTTAGGGTTTTTATGGCGCTTGCCTCATCTAAATGGCGCAAGAAACACATGATTAGTTTAAAGGTGACACCCAATTCTTTGCCAACTTCGGTAAGTGCATTATGAATGCCGTGGATGGCGGTTTCAAATTTTACCCCACGCTCGGTGTGACCTTGTGGGTCAAAAAACACTTCGACATGTTGGGTGTTCTCGGCGGCTACTTTGCGTAGATAAGCCTCGGTTAGGTCGTAAAAATCTTGCTCGGTTTGCAGGACGTTCATGCCCATATAATAGATGTCCAAGAAATCTTGCAATTGGGTGAATTGGTAAGCTTCTTTAACTTCGGCTATGGATTTATATGGTATTTTAATTTGGTTGCGCTTGGCAAGCTCGAACATTAGCTTAGGCTCTAGTGAGCCTTCTAAATGTAAATGCAGTTCGGCTTTTGGTAGCCCCGCGATAAATTTTTTAAGTTGATTGCTCATATTTCTCTCCATATATATGCCGCTTAAAATATCTGTATATTTTGCGTGAAAATAATAACCTGCATGATTAGCAGAAATTCATTAGAATGTGAATCAATTATTTTGTATGAGTAGCCAGCTTTGTTAAAATGGGCTTACAAAATTGAAATAGTTCGCTAATGTTGTCATAAACATGCTAGTTTTTTGTCATTGATGCCTTTTTAAGATCATGCCTATCTACAATAAACGCTTTAAATTGACATGAAAATAAATAGGCTAGAAGAATGTTAAACTATGGGAGGATAGTTTATTGACTGGGAATGAATCCGTAAATAAATTTTTGCTCGAAGCTAAAAATATCACCAAAAAGTTTGGTGAGTTTACCGCAAATGACCAAGTGTCTATCGGTTTGGTTGCGGGTGAAATTCATGCGTTATTGGGGGAGAATGGCGCTGGAAAATCGACCTTGGTTAAGATGATGTATGGTGCGTTGCAACCAACTTCTGGCGATTTATATTGGAATGGTGAGAAAGTGGTGGTTAATAATCCAGCAGCAGCTAGAAAGCTGGGTGTTGGTATGGTGTTTCAGCATTTTTCATTATTTGAGTCGCTCAGTGTTATTGAGAATATTAGCCTTGCGATTGCTGAGGAGGCTGATCTTGCGCTTTTGGCTGAAAAAATTAGCCGAGTATCACGCGAATATGGCCTACCACTAGAGCCTCATGCAATTGTTGCTGATCTCTCTGTTGGAGAACGACAAAGAATTGAGATTGTACGTTGTTTGCTGCAAGAGCCGAAATTATTAATTATGGATGAGCCAACTGCGGTATTAACGCCCCAAGAGGCCGACCAATTATTTGTGACTTTGCGCAAACTAGCGGGCGAAGGTGTGGCTATTCTTTATATCTCGCACCGTTTAGAGGAAGTTAGGCAGTTATGCCATGATGCGACTATTTTGCGAATGGGTAAAGTGGTTGATAATGTGGATCCGCAGGAGGAGACCGCCCAAAGCCTTGCGCAGCTTATGGTTGGCACCGCCATTCACAAAATTGAAAGCGTTAGTGATAAACAATTTGGCAAAATATTGCTCCGAACTCGGAGTTTGTCGCTTGAATCAGACATGCAATTTGGTGTGGATTTGATGGATATTAACCTTGAAGTTAAAGCTGGTGAAGTGCTGGCTATTGCGGGTATTGCAGGTAATGGGCAGGGCGAGCTATTTGATGCTTTGTCTGGTGAAATGCGGGTATCTAAACCAGATATTATTGAATTAAACGGTGTTGCATGCGGCACAAGGGGGATTCGCTTTAGGCGAAATTGTGAAGCTGCATTTGCGCCAGAAGAACGGCTGGGGCATGGGGCTGTGCCGAGCTTTAGGCTTTCTGAAAATGTGGTTTTAACCCGACATAATTCTGACAAAAATTTGGTTAATTTTGGTTTTATGGATCATAAGTTAGTCAGGGCGATTGCTGATCGTGTTGCTAAAAAGCGTGACGTTAGGACGAGCAAGGCTGACCCTGAAGCGTCATCACTTTCTGGCGGGAATTTGCAAAAATTTATTGTTGGTCGCGAATTGGATCGAAAACCAAAAGTGTTGATTGTTAATCAGCCGACTTGGGGTGTCGATGCGGGCGCTGCCGCGATGATTAGGCAAGCATTGATTAATTGTGCAGCGCGCGGCGCGGCGGTTTTGGTTATCAGCCAAGATTTGGATGAGATTTTTGAGGTGGCAGATAGCATCGCGGTGATTTCACGTGGGCAATTGTCAGACATTTATACCGCCAACGAAATGACTTATGAAAAAGTCGGCTTGTTGATGGCAGGCGCACATGAAAAACCAACCAAACATGTGGGCAATTTGCAAGATAATATGGCGGGCAGGACATGAAAATTACATTAGAAAAACGAGCAATGGCATCAAATTTCATGACCTATGCCTCGCCCATTATTGCGATTGGTTTAACGGTTGTCATTGGTGGTATTATTTTTTTATTGGCAGGTTATAACCCGCTTAATGCATTATATTACTATTTTGTTGACCCTGTCATGAGCCTGTGGTCGATCGAAGAAGTGGTGGTAAAAGCCACGCCTTTAGTTTTAATTGGTGCGGGTTTGGCCATTTGTTTCTCGGCCAATATTTGGAATATTGGTGCTGAGGGTCAGCTCACGATGGGTGCTTTGGCGGGGGCTTTTATTCCCGTTATGTTTACTGATTGGCAGTCGCCGATTGGTTTGGTGTTGATGTTATTAATGGGTGTTGGTGGTGGCGCGGCTTGGGCTGCGATTGCGGCATTTTTAAAAAACCGCTTTAATGTCAATGAGATATTGACCAGTTTGATGTTGGTTTATGTGGCGCAATATATTTTAGACTGGTTTGTACGTGGCCCTTGGCGCGACCCAAAGGGGTTTAACTTCCCAAAGTCGGTTGATTTTGAAGGCTGGCAATTATTGCCAACTTACGGCGATGGACGCATGCATATTGGTGCGATTATTGCGGTGATTGTGGTGGTAATTTTAGCCATTATGATGAGCCGTTCTATGAAGGGTTTTGAGATTAAGGCCATTGGCAATTCTCGTAGGGCTGGGGCATTTGCTGGTTTTTCTTATAAAAGCATGACTTGGTTTTGCTTTTTATTATCAGGCGCTTTGGCGGGACTTGCGGGTATTATTGAAGTGGCTGGCCCTGCTGGGCATTTGCAGCCGACCATTTCGCCAGGCTATGGTTTTACGGCCATTATCGTTGCGTTTTTAGGTCGGTTAAACCCGATAGGGGTCTTAATGGCTGGTGTCTTACTGGCGATTAGCTATTTGGGCGGCGATGGCGCGCAAATGGAGCTTGGTGTTTCGGCTAAAACCGCACAGGTTTTTCAAGGCATGCTATTATTTTTAATTTTAGCCTGTGATACATTGATACGCTATAAAATAAAATTCAGTGTATCGCAAAAATCTACTGAAGGAGCATTGGTATGATTGGTATTGAAGCTGTAATTTTAACCATTATTACTGCCTCGACTCCATTGCTTTTAGCCGCGATCGGTGAGCTGGTGGTGGAACGTTCGGGGGTTTTAAACCTTGGTGTTGAGGGCATGATGGTAATGGGTGCGGTCTGTGGATTTATCGCAACTTATTATAGTGGCTCGTTAATTCTTGGCGTGGTTGCTGCAATATTGGCAGGTGTGTTAATGTCGTTATTGTTTGGCCTTTTAACTCAAACTTTTGTAACCAACCAAATGGCCACAGGGCTAGCGCTTACTATATTATGTTTAGGCCTTTCGGGACTTGTTGGTGAGCCTTTTACGGGTTTGCCAGGGGCTAAATTACCTGCATTATATATTCCATATTTGACAGATATTCCGTATATTGGGAAAATTATATTTGGCCAAGATGCGTTGGTTTATCTGTCCCTTATTTTGGTGTTTTTTGTACAATATGTTTTGTTTAGAACACGTGTCGGGCTGATTATTAGAGCGGTGGGTGATAGCCATGTATCGGCACATGCACTTGGGTATAATGTGGTTCGAGTGCGTTATTTATGCATTATGTTTGGCGGGGCCTGTGCTGGTTTAGCTGGTGGTTATTTATCGCTTGCTTATACGCCGCAATGGATTGAAAACATGACCTCTGGCCGTGGTTGGATTGCCCTTGCGCTTGTGGTATTTGCCACTTGGATGCCGAGACGGATTTTATTTGGGGCATATTTATTTGGAACTGTTTGGATTATGGGGCTTTATGTGCAA
Organism: Hyphomicrobiales bacterium; assembly: GCA_016744975.1. Taxonomy (GTDB): domain Bacteria; phylum Pseudomonadota; class Alphaproteobacteria; order Rhizobiales; family OSC116; genus OCS116. Next base: position 54,813 of record JADGDI010000005.1, read on the forward strand.
GGCATTGGTCTTGGCATTCCTTCGCAATTATTATCGGCCTTGCCATATATTGTAACCATTATTGCCTTGGTAATTATATCACGCAATAAGCAACTTACAAAATTGAACACACCTGCTTGTTTGGGGCAACAATTTGTACCAGATCGCTGAATTTTACTATTAATAGAAGTGAGAAAATGTAATAAAGTCGTTATCAGACTGAAATAAAAAGGGAGAAAAAGATGGTATCTTTAAAAAAAATAGCTGCAATATTTGCGGTATCAATGCTTAGTACAACTGCGATGGCAGCAGATAAGCTAAAGGTCGGTTTTGTTTATGTGGGCCCTGTTGGTGATCATGGTTGGAGCTACCAACATGACCAAGGCCGCCAAGCTGTAGAAGCTGCCCATGGTGACTTGGTTGAAACATTTTTTGTTGAAAAAGTGGCTGAAGGCCCTGATGCTGAACGGGTGATTGAACGGATGGCACGCAAAGGTGCTGGGGTTATTTTTACCACATCATTTGGGTATATGGATTCAACTTTAAAAGTTGCTAAGAAATTCCCAAAAATTAAATTTGAACATGCAACAGGTTATAAACAGTCTGACAATGTGGCTTCATACAGCGCACGTTTTTATGAAGGGCGTTATATCATTGGTCAAATTGCTGCTAAAGAATCTAAATCGGGCGTTGCAGGTTATATTGGTTCCTTCCCAATTCCTGAAGTGGTGCGTGGTATTAACGCCTTTATGCTGGGTGCACAAAGTGTAAACCCTGACTTTAAGCTTAAAGTGGTTTGGGTGAACTCATGGTTTGACCCAGGTAAAGAAGCTGATGCAGCCAAGGTGCTTATTGGCCAAGGTGTTGATGTTATTACCCAACATACAGATTCAACGGCACCATTGCAAATTGCTGAGCAAAATGGCGCTAAAGGTTTTGGCCAAGCATCGGACATGGCTTCATTTGCACCAAAAGCACAAATGACTGCAATTGTGGATGATTGGGCGCCTTATTATGTGGCTCGGGTTAAAGCTGTGCTTGATGGTACATGGAAATCTGGCAACACCTGGGATGGCATTAAACCCGGTATGGTTTCAATGACTGATTATGTGAATATGGCTGATGATACAAAAGTGATGGCAAAAGCCACAGAAGCTGCGATTAGCTCTGGCGCAAAACATGTATTTTCTGGTCCAATTTACAACCAAGCTGGTGAGCTTATGGTTAAAGAAGGTGCGACATTAGATGATGGCGCATTAGCTGGTATGGACTGGTATGTAAAAGGTGTTGAGCAATAAAATTAAGCTGAACTAGGTTTAATATAGCGATAGAATTTAAGGGGCGGGCTTTGTATAAAGTCTGCCTTTTATTATTGCTACTAGTGTGGCATTGTTGGTTTTTGATGTGAAAAATGGTGTGATAATGAAGAAAAGAGCGCGTGATTTAGGGCTGAAATTTAATGGTGAAACGGGACCATATAACGCAATAACGGATGTTGCGGGTATTGAGGTTGGTTTCTCGACGATTATTGAAAATTCTGGTAATGTTGGCGATGGCAGTGGTCCAATTAGAACAGGCGTTACTGCGATTTTGCCGCGTGGTAGGCAAAGCACTGCAAGGCCTGTATGGGCTGGGCAGCATAATTTAAATGGCAATGGTGAGATGACGGGCACGCATTGGATTAATGAGGCGGGTTATTTTTTATCGCCAATATGCATTACCAATACTCATTCGGTCGGCATGGTGCATCATGGGGTTGTTAAATGGATGGTTGAGCAGCATCAAGCTCAATTTAAAGCGCAACATAATTTTGCGATGCCTGTGGTTGCTGAAACCTATGATGGGGTTTTAAATGATATTTGCGGCCAACATGTTGGTGTAGAACATGTGTTTGATGCATTGGATAATGCTAAAACTGGTGCGGTGGCTGAGGGTAATGTTGGCGGCGGCACAGGCATGATTAGCTACGAGTTTAAAGCAGGCACAGGCACAGCCTCTCGCTTGGTAAAGGTGAAAGATGAGTGTTTTACTATCGGGGTTTTGGTGCAAGCAAACTTTGGATTGCGCGATGATTTTATGTGCCTTGGAGTGCCTGTTGGCAAGCATTTGGTAGAACATAAAATTATGCAAGAAATTCGTGAGCAGGAGATGGGTTCTATCATTGTGATTATCGCCACTGATTTGCCGTTATCACCCACTCAGCTTAAACGGGTTGCAAAACGCGCCAGTTTGGGTATGGCTCGCACGGGTACATTTGGTGGCCATGGTTCGGGGGACATATTTTTGGCCTTTTCTACCGCAAATGCGGGTTCTGATGCGGATGAGGGGATTACGAATTTTAAACTGTTGGATGATGTGCCTTATATGGATAACGTCTATAAAGCAGGGGTTGAAGCGGTTGAAGAAGCGATTATTAACTCGATTGTTGCAGGTGAGGCGATGGATAGTGTTAAGCCAACGGGTCATTTGGTAAGCGCGATTGACCATGAGGAATTATGCAATATCATGGCGGAATATGGGCGTATGTAATGCTTTAGTGATTTATGCGCGGTTAAGGCCTCCTCTATAAGATAAGCAAATAGAGGAGGCCCGCATTAATAACCATTGGTTAGGGTATGGTTACTAATTTATGTTATTCTACATGTTCAAAACGCCCTTGGAAAAATCGTAATACGCTTGGCTCATAGGTAAATTTTAAACCCTTAATGCTTTTTGCTCGTTTGAATAAATCTATGACGCCTTCGGCAGTGACATCCATATGCGCTTGGGTATAGACGCGGCGCGGTATGGTTAGGCGAACCAATTCAAGTTTTGAGCCATGGTTTTTTCCTGTTTCATTATTGCGCCCAGCTGATACGATGCCGCGCTCCATCGCTCTAACACCGCATTCAATATAAAGTTCTGCAGCCAAAGTTTGTGCGGGGAATTGTGCCTGTTCGATATGGGGTAATATGGCGCGGGCATCTAAGAATACGGCATCTCCGCCAATGGGTTTGACG
>JADGDI010000060.1:0-10103 GCA_016744975.1 Hyphomicrobiales bacterium
GGTTTTTATCTTACTAATGTTAACTATGTTTTTATCATTTCTAATTTATAAAATTTTAGAGTATAAAATAGATTTAGATATCATCCAATATACAGAAGCATTGATTGCCCGAGCCATTGGCGCCTCTGCGGCCCATCAGGTGATGGGTTCAGCCCTTAAGGGTACAAGCTTGCAAATTGATGACATCATCCATTTGCTTGGCGATACCAGCAAAGAAATTGCCTTTAACCGCGAGATATTACGATCGACATTAGAATATATTGGTCATGCAATTTATGTGATCGATGCAGCGCAAAATGTTATTGCATGGAATAAAAAATATGTCGATATGGCGGGTTATGCCGAAGATTACATGTATGTTGGCCGCCCTGCATCCGACCTAATTCGTTTTAACGCCCATAATGGTGAATATGGCGATGTTGACGTCGAAGCAGTGGTAACCCAAAGGCGCGAAGCATGGCGAAAAAACATCCCGCGTAGTGTTACCAGAACAAGACCTGATGGTACCATTTTACAAATTTTGTCTAATCCAATGCCAGGCGGCGGTACAGTGGTTAGCTTTACCGATATTACCCAACGTTTGGCTTTTGAAGATGAGCTGAAACGCAAAGATGAAAATATCCAATTTTATACCGATAATGTACCAGAAATCATTGCCTTTGTTGATAAAAACCAGAAGCTTGAATTTGCCAATAAAGCATTTCACGCCATCTGGAATTTTAAAGAGGAACAAATTATTGGTATACATGTGAGCCAAGTGTTCGGTGAGGAAGGCTATAAAATTAGACAACCGCATATTGAAAAAGCTTTGGCTGGCGTAAAACAAACGTTTGATATTGAGCTTTTTAGACCAAAAGTTGGCACATTATATGCTCAAGTATCCTATGTGCCGCAATTTGATGAAGACAATATCGTCAGGGGGTTTTTCGCAATTTATCAAGATATTAGTGACAGACGTGAGGTTGAAATTGAATTAAAAGATAGCCATGAATATCTTGAAAAAAGGGTTAAAAACCGTACCGAAGAATTATCATTATTAAACGATAATTTACACAAAGAAATTGAACGCAGGGTTGAGATAGAAGGTCAGTTGCGCGATGCCAAACAGTTAGCCGAAACTGCTACAAAAAGTAAAACCCGGTTCCTTGCTGCCGCAAGTCATGATTTATTGCAGCCTCTAAATGCAGCGCGCTTATTTACTTCTGTATTAGAAGAAGATTTTGCAGGTGACACAAGTGAAACCAAAGAAATTATTAAGAATATTTCAGAATCTTTAAAATCCTCAGAACGACTGCTTAATGCTCTACTGGATATTTCAAAGTTAGATGGTGGCGGCATTAATGCCGACCTTAGCGAATTCCCAGTCAATAAGTTATTGAATTCTTTAAATGTCGAGTTTTCAGTGGTTGCGCAACAAAAGGGTCTTGAATTTGCAATGGTGCCCAATCAAACCAATATCTCTTGTGATATAGGTCTTCTTTACTCAATATTACAAAATTTTGTCTCTAACGCGATAAGATATACCCAAAGCGGCAAAATATTATTAGGATGCCGCCAAAAGTCAAACCATCTCATTATCGAAGTTTGGGATACAGGCATCGGCATTGCGGATGAAGATTTGCAAGATGTTTTCCTAGAGTTTAAACGCATCCAAAATAGCGCCACCCGTCAAGAAAAAGGCCTAGGTTTAGGCTTAGCAATTACCGAGCGCATTGCCAAAATTCTTAATTGCGAAATTTTAGTCAAATCAACCCCAAATAGAGGTTCTGTATTTAGAATAACTGTACCAATTTCAACCAGTATCAACATTCAAAAACCACAAATTAAAGCACCACAACAAGATGCGATATTAGAGAATTTAAACGTTATTTGCATAGATAATGAAAAAACAATTATAGATGGCATGGAACGCCTTTTAAAACGTTGGAATTGCAATGTTACAACCGCGATGAATACTGCAGATGCTTTTGAGAAGCTAAGTCATATTGAAACCATTGACGTTATATTTGCTGACTATCAGCTAGAGAATGATGAAAAGGGTTTGGATTTTTTAATTGATCTACGTGACACGCACAATTTAGAATTTAACGGGTATGTGGTCACGGCCGATAAAACAAAACTGGTGCATGATAAAATTGCAGCAGCAGGCTTTGAGCTAATTCAAAAACCTGTCGATCCAGCCATTCTTCGCGCTACGCTCCTGAGCGCAAACCAAGGCTATAATTCGTAAAACATGCTTAATCTTGTTTGGTCGATTTTTCTAAATTTTTTGCAAAAATAACGGCTTGGGTACGAGAGCTTATATTTAGTTTTTTAAAAATTGCAGTGATATGGGTTTTAATAGTTGATTCTGAAATATCCATTTTAAAAGCAATCTGTTTGTTTAAAAGCCCTTCAGAAATAGCCATAAACACTTTAGATTGGGTAGGCGTTAAGGTCGAGAATAACCTGGATATTTCATTGTTGCTTTTTTCACTTTTGGACATTTGAATGGTAGTTTCATCAAATTTTGGCCACCATGATTGGCCTTCAAATACAGAATTAATGGCTTCTCTAATTTTCGATAGATCTGCAGATTTTGGTATAAACCCAGAAGCACCAAATTCAATCGCATTGCGAATAATTTCGGCATCTTCACTTGCAGAAACAATCACAATTGGAATCATAGGGTAAGCCTGTCGGTACATTATAAGTCCCGCAAACCCGTCGCTATCAGACATATGAATATCGAGCAGTAATAAGCTAATATTTTGCTCGGCTGCTAACATGCTAGATGCTTCACTAAGCGAGCTGACTTCAATAATCTTTGTATTGACTGATATTTTACGGATCGCTTGTTTTAACGCAGCCCTAAACAAAGGGTGATCATCAGCAATAATAACTTTCTTTACCATAACACCCATCCCAATGTTTTGCTCAGTGATAAATTATATCACATATCAATTAAAATATTTTATCCAAAAAGTAACCTCCCACTTTGGTCTTAGACTGTGCCATAGTTTGGTATGAGTGTCTATATATGAAGTTTATTTATATCAGATACTTAGGTCATTTAAACTAGATGTATAAGACCATCGTCCGATAACTTTTTATTAAAAATAATTGAAATATCAGTGTTATTGAGCGTTTTGATTCTAAAAACAATAATAATACAGAATTGAAATGATTAATGAAATTTATTTTGGTGCAATTTCATGGCCGCAATAACTAAAATCACAAGAGGGAAATTTATTCATGACAAAAAAGTCAGATGTTTCAAAAACCGTATCACGTCGTTCAATTCTTAAAGCAGGTGCCGTTGGTGCAGCAGCGATGAGTGCACCAATGTTTTACGCAAGAAATGCATGGGCTGAAAAAGCGATAGGTAACTACCCTATTTCTGGCGATACCATGATGCTGGGTTTTAACGTACCACAAACAGGCGCTTATGCCGATGAGGGTGCTGATGAATTACGTGCTTATAAATTAGCGGTGAAACATCTAAATAATGGCGGGGGTATGCTAGAAACCATGACACCGTCAAAATTGACAGGCTCTGGTGTACTTGGCAAAAAAGTTGATTTTGTAACAGGCGATACACAAACTAACCCCGATGCAGCAAGAACCAGCGCGCGTCGTATGATTGAGCGTGATAAAGTGATTATGTTTGGTGGTGGCTCATCTTCATCAGTAGCGATTGCTCAACAGCATTTAGCGCATGATTTAGGCATTGTTTTCATGGCTGGTTTAACCCATTCAAACGATACAACAGGTAAAGACAAACGCCGCTATGGCTTCCGTCATTTCTTTAATGCTGAAATGACTGGTATCGCCCTTGCACCTATTATTGCCAAGGAATATGGTAAAGATCGCCGGGCATTCCATTTAACAGCGGACTATAGCTGGGGTCATACACAACATGACGCTATGAAGCGCGCGACAGAAGCCCAAGGTTGGACAACGGTTAATAACATTATGACACCGCTAAAATCAACCGACTTTAGCCAATATCTAACCGCAATTTTAAACTCTGATGCTGACGTGGTGGTGCTAAACCATTATGGTAAAAATATGGTCAACTCACTGTCACAAGCAGTTGAATTTGGTATGCGTGAGTTGCAGAAAAACGGTAAAACAATGGAAGTTGTTGTACCATTATTCTCTCGTTTAATGGCGCAAGGTGCTGGTTCATCTAAAATTCAAGGCGTGCTTGGTACAACCAACTGGAACTGGTCATTGCAAGATGCAGGCTCTCAAGCTTTCGTAAAAAGCTTTGAAGCAGAATATGGCTTCCCTCCATCAATGGCTGCCCACACTTGTTATTGCCAAACATTGCTATATGCAAATGCTTGTGAAATGGCAGGCACATTCTATCCGCCAGAAGTTATCAAACAGCTTGAAGGCTTTGAATTTGATGGTATGGGCAATGGTAAAACACTTTACCGTGCAGAAGACCATCAGTGCTTTAAAGACATTTTGGTGGTTAAAGGTAAATCCCCAGCAGAGAAAACTGGTGAGTTTGATCTACTGGAACTCGTGGACACAACACCACGTGAAACAGTGACTTATGACCATAAAATCTTCGGTGGTGAACTTGGTTCATATGAACCTTCATAAGACTTAATCCCAAATCGGCAACTTTGTTTTTTGCAAGGTTGCCGTTTTATTTTCTAAATTAAAGCGCACAAAGATGCGGCGATTATACGTAACTTTTACATCTTTAATAATTGAGGTAAACAGTGAATCATATCTTTTTACAAATTCTCACGGGCTTACAAATTAGCGCGTTATATATGCTTATTGCATTGGGGTTGACCCTTATTTTTGGCACATTAGGCGTGGTTAACTTTGCACATGGTGCATTGTTTATGCTCGGCGCCTATTTTGCGGTTGAAATTTCAAGCCAGTTTGGTTTTGGCGTCGCAATCATTGCAGTTCCTATACTGCTATTCATTATTGGCATCATTATGGAACGGGGCCTAATTAGGTTCTTTTATGAACGCCCACATACAGACCAAATATTGGTTACTTTTGGCCTTGCTATTGTGCTTGGTGAAGTGATGAAGACAATTTATGGTGCAAATAACCTTCCATTTGATATCCCCAAATGGGGTTCAGGCATTGTACGCTTGCATGAGTATTTACCATTCCTAGAAGGTTTTGTGGCCTATCCAAAATGGCGGTTAATCTTAATCGTGGTTAGTTTTTCAACGGTTATATCACTATTCACTTTATTACAATTCACAAAGTTTGGCCTAATCGTTCGTGCTGGTATGCGCGACAGTCAAATGCTGGCTTTCTTAGGGGTTAATATCACCCGTAGGTTCACCATTGTATTTGGTATTGGCTCCGTTATTGCAGCAATTGCAGGCCTGTTTGGCGGCCCAATCACTCAAGTTGAACCCGAGGTTGGCATGCATATGCTCATTCCATCTTTCTTGGTGGTGGTTATCGGTGGTATGGGCTCTTTGCCAGGTGCGGTACTTGCCTCGTTAATTCTCGGTATGTCCATAAGCTTTACGGCAGAGTATGCAGCTTTACAACAAATTATAATTTATCTCATAGCGGTCATCATTCTTCTGGTTAGACCACGTGGGTTGATGGGCAAAAAAGGATTGATGGAATAATGAATAAATCTACTTCTATTTTTAGCAAATATCCCATTCCGATATTCTCGCTAGTGGTACTAAGTTTTCCTTTTTGGTTTGAATATATTGGCGGATATCCAGGTCTTGATACAAAAATTCTAATTTGGGCATTAATGGCCTTGGGGTTTGATATTTTACTTGGCTTTACAGGCTACCTGTCATTTGGTCATGCTATCTTCTTTGGAGTATCAGCTTATGCGACTGGCCTAATGCTCAAGCATTTCTCACCAGAGATTATTCCAGCAATGTTTATCGCTGTAATCGTTGGGACAATAATGGCATTTGCGGTTGGTTATTTAACCATGAAGCGCTCAGGCATTTACTTTTCCATTTTAACATTAGCGTTTGGTGAAATGTTAAACTCTGCAGCTTTATCAACGTTGCAAGATATAACGGGCGGTGATAATGGCCTAACTATTCCAGATGTAAAACCTGTGCTTTTTGGAATTAGAATGGATGGCCTTTCAATGTATTTCTTGGCAGCGGCAATTTTGATATTAGGATATTATTTGGCTCGTCGTATTGCCACCTCACCATTCGGGTTAATCTTAAAAGCCATTAAATCCAATCAAGAACGCTTAGAATATACAGGCATTGATGTACAAAAATATAAATTAGGTGGTTTTGTTATTTCAGCAATTTATGCATCGATTGCAGGTAGCTTAATGGTGATTTATGAGCCTTATGTTGCAACAGAATATTTGCATTGGTCAACTTCTGGTGAACTGGTCATCATGTCTGTAATGGGTGGTGTCGGCACGCTTGTTGGGCCGATGATTGGCGCAGCTTTCATGCTGTATTTTGAAAATGTGCTTTCAGTACCTTTAGGTGAAGAATGGCTTCTGGTGCTTGGAATAATCTTCATGGCCATTGTTATTTTTCTTCCTGGTGGGTTTATGGAAGGTTTGGCAAGAATCAAAAAAAGATATTTCAACAAATCTAACAAGGAGGAAAAATGATGCCTAATAATAAATCTATTTCCGAAGCAATGTTAGATTGCTATCAAGTATCGAAAAATTTCGGTGGCTTACAAGCATTAAGTGACGTGAATTTAAGGGTCAAAGAAGGTACTGTTCACTCGTTAATTGGGCCAAATGGCGCTGGAAAATCTACCTTACTGAATGTGATAACTGGTATGATTGTACCAACTCATGGCAGTGTGGTATTTGACGGCAAACCACTTGGTAATGTTAGCCCTCATGAAATCAATCAGTTAGGCATGGCAAAAGTGTTTCAAACGCCTGCAATTTTTCCAGAAATGAGTTTGTTGCAAAATGTTTGTATTCCTGCACTGGCAGCGCGTGATGGTGCTTTTAAATTAAATATGTTTGATAGAGGTGAGGGCGACCCGATTGAAAGCTTTGCCGAAGAAACTTTGGCAGAGGTTGGTTTGCAAGAAGTCATGCATTCAGAAGCTAGGTTTTTATCGCGCGGTGACAAAAGGCGTTTAGAGCTGGCTATTTGTATTGCCCATCGACCAAAGTTGTTGCTGCTTGACGAGCCAACAGCGGGTATGGCAAGGCATGAAACCGAAAGTACCATTGAACTGCTGCGTAAAATTTCAAAAAGTGGTATGACGATGGTGATTGTTGAGCATGACATGAATGTGGTATTTGCGTTATCAGACATTATTTCAGTATTGGCACAAGGCAGCATTATTGCTGAAGGCAATCCAGATGATGTAAAAGGTAATCCAAAAGTGATTGAAGCCTATTTAGGGGAGGAGCAAGAATGAGTGATACTAATGGAAATAGCTTTTTCTCTGTAAAAGACGTCCATGCATATTATGGCGAAAGTTATATTGTACAAGGCATATCATTTGACCTTAATGAAGGTGAGATTGTGGCTTTATTAGGCCGTAATGGGGCAGGTAAAACAACCACATTAAAAACTATCGCCCGTGCGCTTGATCCTAAATTAAAACAAGGAGAAATATATTTAGCAGGTCAAAACTTGCATGATATGAAAACCCATGAAGCGGCACAAGCTGGTGTGCAATTAGTACCTGAGGATAGGCGCATTATACCAGGTTTAACCGTCGAAGAAAACCTTATCATTGCACAAGTTGCGCCTAATATAGGTTGGGAGATTGATCGGATATATGAGCATTTCCCAAAACTTGCAGAACGTCGCAAACAAGAAGCGACTTCTATGTCAGGGGGCGAGCAGCAAATGCTAGCCGTTGCAAGGGCATTAGCGCGTGATGTGAAGCTTTTATTGCTTGATGAGCCTTATGAAGGCCTTGCACCAGTTATTGTGCATGAAATCGAGTCCATCTTACAAGAAGTCAAAAAACTTGGTATCACAACCATCATTGTAGAGCAAAACGCCGTTGCCGCTCTAAAACTTGCTGATAGTGCGCTTATTTTGGACACTGGTAAAATTGTTTTCAAAGGCACCGCTAAAGAAGTGCTTGATAACAAAGAATTGCGCGAAGAATATCTTGCAATTTAAGCATTAAAACTTAGTTTTATTTTTTGGAATGCTCAGTTTTCTGGGCATTCTTTTTTATGTTCAACTTGCAGTTTGTACATATTTAATGTACTGCATCCATTATGGAAAAAGAAATCATTAAATTACAAGAAATGTTAGCCCATCAAGGCGCGGAGATTACTGAACTGAGCGATGAATTATATTCTCAGCACAAAGAGTTAACTGCGCTTAAACAATATATTCAAGTTTTGGAAGTTAAATTTCAGGCGGCTGTAGACAGCCAAAGCGATATTAATTTACCGCAAGATGATGCACCACCACCACATTATTGAGACCAATATGAAAAAAGCAAAACGTACTCCATTTGAACATGAGATTATACTGGGTAAAAATATTTGGCGCTTACGCGATAGCCTTGGCCTTGGCCCACGTGATATTGGCAAAAAACTAAAAATGACCGAAAAACAATATCTTCAATTGGAACGCGGCGCGCTAATTCCTTTGCCAAAACTAGAAATTATCGGCAAGGTATTGGGTCACCCAGTGCAAAAAAGATATATTAGAAAAATTTCTTTTTTACGCAAGTTGGAAATGGAAACCAATATAGAGCAACGTGAATTGGCCGATATCTATAACGAAATTTTCCCACACCCAGATGATGTGGAAGCTCCAATTGAAACGGGCGAATATTTTTAATCAAGAATATTTTTAATCAATCGCATAAACACCCGATGCCCCGTTGTAATTAACGCATCTGGGAAATCATAATCTGGGTTATGCAATTGTGGTTGGTCAATGCCTGAGCCAAGCAAAAACATTGCAGATTTACTAAATTTTGCATATTGCCCAAAATCTTCTGATGCCCGCCAAGCTTTGTCCAGGTCGCCCATTGGTATACCCAAATCATTAACAGCATGGCGAATTAAATCTGCAGCTTCATGCTGGTTATTGCTAGTTTCAAAGGCTTCTACAAATTTAACGTCATATCCTAAGCCATATTTTTGAGCCGTTTTTTGAACAAAAATTTCCATTTGGTTTTGTATTTTATTTAATATTGTATCACTCTCACTGCGCAATGTGAGCATGATAAGCCCTTCTCCTGCTGTCACACCAAATGATTTCTCACCAACGGAACTATGGGTTATTGAGATGGATGAATAAATATCGTCACCCAAATAATCATCCTTAACAAGTTTAACTTCAGCCAATATTTCACAAACAGCCTCAACAGGGCTTATGCCATTTTCAGGGTGTGAAGCATGGGAGGTTTTTCCAATCAGTTCAATTTGCATGCCAACGGATGCGCAATTAAAGATACCATCCTTAATTATAATATCATGCAGCTTTATTTTGGGCATATTGTGCATTGCAAAACTATAATCAGGTACCAGTTTGGCAAGTTTCATCGGCTCAAGCAAAGCTTTAGCACCCTGACCAGTCTCCTCAGCTGGCTGAAATAATAATATTACCTTACCGTTTTTTGGCCTATTTTTGGCTAGTGACATCGCCAAACCACAAATAATTGCCATATGTCCGTCATGGCCGCAAGAATGCGCGATATGGCTATTTTGAGATATGTAAGCGTGTGACCCAGCCTCTTTAATGGGCAATGCATCAAGCTCACACCGAAACATAATATGCTTACCTTTTTTTCCGCTGTCATAAACTGCAATTACCGCGTTAGATGAAAGCGTATCAAAAATTTGGTCAGGCTGATATTGGCGCAAAAATTCAATAATGGTTTTTGCAGTATAAACTTCTTGTCCAGAAAGTTCTGGAAATTGGTGTAACTTTTGGCGCAATTGAATAAGCTGATCTATTTCGGCAAGGGATAACATGGCAATTCCAAGGTTTATTCAGTCTTTTCTGAATTTTTAAAACAAATGGTAGAAATATCCATAACAAACTTTTCGACTTGTTTAAACTCATCATATGTTACATTTTCAATCTCCTTAATCGCCGTTTCTATATCATTGGTCAACATGGTGTTGATAAATTTAAATTGGCTAGGATTATTTAAATTAGACAAGGAAAGCTTTACCA
>JADGDI010000060.1:10113-17796 GCA_016744975.1 Hyphomicrobiales bacterium
CGACAGCTTGTCCTAGATAATTCAAGCAACGCCGAAATATTAAGGGTGCTTCTCCGTCCATAAATTTAGAAATGACATGTTGTTTGCTATTAAAATCAAAAACAGAACCAATAGGGAAAAACTCCGGATGGTCAGCGTGAATATCTATATCAACAGAAAGTAGCCCATGTTTTGGCGCAGCTTCAGGCAAGTTTAACACCAAAATCACAGCATAATCGAAAAGTGTTGAAAATAATATTTTCTGCGACATTTTTGCAAATCTTGTGGGTTCTTCTGCATCACATAGAACATTTTGCAAATTGTTAAAAACCGGTTCACCCTTTTTCATAAATAAGCCATTTATACAAAAATATTCCTCAATGTCACTGCTGATATAATATAGAGGATAATAAGTTTTAACGGGTTTTTCTTGAGCCTTCGCACTAATATTCCACATGAATAAATTTAAAATAAAAAAGTTGGTAAATAACAACAAGAGCATTAACAAGCGCATATAAGTTAACCTTAAGCAATTTCATATTTAGGGTATAATGCTGTTAATTGCTTATACACATCATTTAAAGGCATTGGTTTACCATAATAATATCCCTGTCCAATTTGGCACCCTGCAGCACCTAGTAATGTAATCATATCTGGTGTTTCTATGCCTTCTGCAAGTACGGTCTTATCGAGTGCATGACCTAGTGCGACAATGGTTGAAATAATCGCATCTGATTGTTGGGATTTACCAATATTCATTGTAAAGCTACGGTCTATTTTAATTTTGTCAAATGGTATTTCAGTCAAATATTGAAGGCTAGAATATCCAGTACCAAAATCATCCATAACAATTTTAACACCTTGAGATTTAATATCACAAAGCGTTTGAATAATGGTATCAATATCATCCATCATCATGCTTTCTGTAATTTCCAACTCTAAGCGATTGGCTTGTAAGCCTGATTGTTCCAGATATTTAAGACATAATGCAGCCATATCAAGTGATTGGAATTGAGATGCAGAGACATTGATTGCTACGCTTAAATGGATTGGCCAATTAGCAGCGTCATGGCAGCCCAGTTTCAAAACAAGTTCACCAATTTCTGCCATTAGTCCATATTCTTCAGCCACAGGAATAAATTCATCAGGAAAGCGCAACCCTTTAAGCGGGTCATTCCACCTTATTAACGATTCATACCCCACCAATTCACCACTTCGTATGTCATGTTGTGGCTGGTAATATAATACAAACTCTTCGTTTTTAATTGCCCGTTGGATTTCTTGCTTAATTTGGCGTTTTGGTTTGATTCTTTTTTCTAATCCTTCTTCATATATGTACCATTTATGCATAACCGTTGATCTGGTAAAGTCCAATGCTTGCATTGCATTACTTATCAAGGCTTCACTATTTTCACCATGTTGGGGGGCAATTGCAATACCAATGGAAGTTGGCATCAAAATGTTCACCCCACCAATAGAGAAATGCCTTCCCATTGTATCGCTTATTTTATTAATAATATCATTATATTGAGTTTCATCTTCCTCATCATATATAATACCAAATATTTTATCGGTATATCGTGCAACAAAAGCTCTATCAACGGCAACCTTCTTAAGGCGCTGACCAATTTGGCAAATTAACTTATCACCAAATTTAGAACCATACATTTCATTTATTTCTTTTATTCCATCCATGTTAATCAGCATGATAAAATGCTTCTTACGAGATTTATTTTTTAAAAATATAGTATCTAGGTGATTGTTAAAGCTGTGCCTATTATGCAACTTAGTAAGTGCGTCATGGTCTCTCATATTAATAAGCGCAACTTCTGAGCGATTGTTTTTTACAATCATTTCTACCTTATCAGTAATGTCAGATATGGTAAATGTATAAATCGGAAAAGCTTGTTTCGTATTAATGTCCTTTGCATGAATAAATTCACTTTTTAGTAGTTTTAAATCAACAGTATAATTCTCCCCCTGTTTATTACAAAAACTTTGAGTAATTGTTTCTAATTGTGATATTTGCAAACTGTTAAGATTTTCCACCATTTCCAACAAACTTTCACTGCCAGAAATATATCTAAACACCTGTTGGCTTTTGCGCAAATCTTCGGTATCCATTGAGAATATTAGTCGCGCTTTATCATTGGCAACTAAAATTGTTCCCTTAATATTGGTAATGATAATGCCGTTATTGCTCACCTTTAGCACTTGGTTTATCAGCGCTTGGTTAAAGTTATCGCGGTCACTTTGTTTGTTAACAATATAGTGGTGGTAACCATTATGGTTTATTGCTTCTAATACCAAGGATATACCCAAAATAATATAAAGCATTTTAGGTTCAAACCAAATTGAATAATAGTTATGTAAAATATAATTGCCAACAAATATAACCAAACAAAGGCCAAAATTAATACCGAGCGTTCTCATTAGCTTGCGATCATCGTGCCACATAGACAGTATGGTGAATAATAATATTGCAATAAACAATAATAAATGCGGGTCAATTTGCCAAATGAGCTGGCTTGAAATAATGCTTTCATATGCCATGGCATGTAAAGCTACTTCAGACACCCTCTTTGTCATGCCGACAGAGAAAGAGCGTCCATAATGTTGGCTAACATTGCCAACAAAAACCGTCTTATTCCTAAATATAGCAGGATCAAACCTATTGTTTAAAACATCAATCATTGAAATATGTTGAATGTCTGTAAAATCCAAATTTAAGTTCAAGCGAATTGGCTGGCTCGGTAAATTATTCTTTCCAGACAACAAGGCTGCAAAAGACAATTTGCCATTCACACCATATATTGGGTAATTTTGAATGATACCCGCTTCATTTCGCATTAGTGTAGCATCTGCTAATATTACATTTTCAGACAAGCTTGACGGTGGTGCTAACGTTACATTTTTGTACTTTGATACGATATTATGTGTCGCCAAAACAATATTAACATTGCTAAGTCTAATGGCTTTTGAAAGCGCTGAAAGATTCAAAGCATTATTTCGATGATTTAAATTATCGGATATAGCGATTACTTTTGGGTTGTGTCGACTAAT
The DNA here is from genome assembly GCA_016744975.1 of Hyphomicrobiales bacterium. Lineage (GTDB taxonomy): Bacteria > Pseudomonadota > Alphaproteobacteria > Rhizobiales > OSC116 > OCS116. Next base: position 13,156 of record JADGDI010000060.1, read on the forward strand.
AACATTGATCATTTTTGCATAATATAACAGTGATACATTTGCAAACTCATTGGCCTTAATAGTCTCATCATCAATTTTAATAATAATAACTTTTTGAGATGTTGCCTGATGGGGATAGTCTGCATTGCCCAACAATGTATCATCTCCAAATCCCAGCAGGTCAGCAGAAAAATGCCCAATAATAATAATTAGTGAGATGATAAATGTTGTTGCAAGCTTTCGCTGGGTTAACTTTCTAAGAATCATAAACGCCATAATAATTGATGAGTCATAAAAAAAAAAAAAAAAAGGCATTAATAATGGGTTTAAGACTTATAATAATAAGCCGATTTTGAAACTTTTAAGCTTCCTCAACTGCTTTTCTGCGATCCAATGCCAATTTAGTGGCAACACCCCAATTTAAAAAGGGCTGAGGTGGTAACCATTTCGGTTTTGGCCGTTGCTCAATAAGCTCAATAATTTGCGTATTCTCACCCAATGCTTTATGAGCAATTTCTTGCCCAAACAGACATCCTAAACCTATCCCACCACCATTATAACAACCAATCGCCCAACAGTTAGGTGCGATCTCGTCAAAAACATTGGCATTATTAGCACTGATACAAGTTATGCCAGTCCATGAGTGAGCGATGATATCATCAGGTAAAAAATCAAACCTTGCTTTCAAACCTTTCAAATGATGTGCGACTTTTAATTTCATATCTGCATTGCCCAGCTGCATATCACGCGTCACTTGGACGCTATTGCGTATCATGAGGCGGTTATCAGCTGTATAGCGCAATGTCGCACCCATATGGTTTGCAGAAAGTACTGCCCATTCATCAACCTGCTTAATGGCTTTAATTTCACTGGGATTAAGCGCTCTAGTGAGGCTAGCAGTTAATAATAACGGAAAGGCACGATCTTTTTTAACGCCCAATTGAGCCATATAGCCATTAACAGCAATAATCAAATTTGAAGCCTTAATTGTTGCATTTTTGCACTTAATTATATGCTGATTGGCAAAATTAATTTTTAGGACTTTCGTATTTTCATATAAACTTACATTCGCAGGCAATGCATTTATTAATCCACGTGCTAGGGCTGCAGGTTGTAACATGGCCCCGCCAAATGTTTTAACGGCCATTTTATAAAATTCAGTGCCCAACTTTTGGCTTAATTCTTTATGCTCATAAAACTCACCCTTTATATTAAGGCTATCCAATAGAGTTTTGAAGTTATTAAGCTTATCTTCATTATCAAATGTTGAAGAGGCATAATATTTACCACATTCATTCCAGTCACAATCAATTGAATATTTATCAACCATTTGCTTTACCAAATTGGATGCCTCAAGGTTTAAGTCGTATTTTTGCTTATAGGCTGCGATACCTGTGTCGGACATATGCCCGTCATTTAAGGTGGTATCAACCAAATAACCAGAGTTTCGAGCCGACGCACCTTCACCTGCATTTGCTGCATCAATCAGTATTATTTCATCATTAGGCTGTTTTTCTGCCAATGTAATGGCTGCACTAAGTCCCGAAAACCCTGCACCAACAATTACCCATTTTGCATTAACATCTTTATCTAATGCACTATTGGGTTGGCGTTTTGGCATTATGTTAAGCCAGCCGCATCCATCGTCATTCATTGGTAAATTAGTCATTTAACCTGCCTCATAATTGGTTTTTCAAACTATCAATCAATCAAAATGATTTGACAAGTATAAACTTTTCTTTATGTACTGAAACTTAACTATTTTTATCTGGTATTAATAAATGACATACTTAAATATAAACAAAAAATTATGGAAGGATGAGCTAGCTGCAACCTATAGGCTTGCTTGGCCTTTAATTTTAGTACAATTATTGCATACGTCACTAGGGGCGACCGACGTCATAATGATGGGTTGGTTAGGGCCAAAATATATAGCAGCTGGCGGTGCAGCTTCATCATTTTACTTCACTATAACTGTATTTGGCATGGGTACAGTTGGCGCAGTAGCGCCATTAATCGCTCAGGCAATTGGCGCAAAAGATTATACAGCAGTAAGGCGGTCATTACGCCAAGGTATATGGGTTGCCATATTGTTAGCATGTGTTTCGCTGCTAATTTTATTACAATCGAACTTTATATTTGGTGTGTTTAACCAAAAACCAGAAACCATTATTTTGGCTGGCAGTTATTTAGATTATGCTGCTTGGTCTGTTTTTCCAACTATGCTATTGGTGGCATTTCGTTCGTTTTTGTCAGCGCATAATGACACTAAGGTTATATTATACATTACAATTCTTAGCTTCTTTTTGAATATGATCGGCAATTATGGCTTGATGTTTGGTAACTTTGGGTTGCCAAAGCTTGAGTTAGTGGGGGCAGGTATTGCAACTACTGCTGTTCAATTTGCAAGCACGGGTTTGTTGATCCTATATACCTTACTTAAAAAGCATTACAGACATTATGAAATCTTAGTGCGTTTTTGGCGACCAGATTGGCAAAAGTTTTTCGAAATCTTTAAAATTGGTGGTCCAATTGGCTTTACCATTATGTCAGAGGTTGGGCTTTTCAGTGCTGCATATTTTCTTATGGGGCTTTTATCAATTGAAGAGGTGGCGGGCCATGCTATTGCATTACAAATTGCTTCTATCACCTTTATGTTGCCATTTGGTTTAAGTTTTGCGACAACCGTTCGAGTTGGTTTAGCCCAAGGGCAGGGCAGCAAACAAGGTGTATATTATGCAGGCTGGGTTTCAATTATTTTGGCATTCATGCTAATGCTGTTGACTTGTATTTTATTCATCGCCTTCCCCAACCAATTGGTTGCGCTATTTTTAGACCCATCACTAAGCTCTAACAAACTGCCAATTGCGTTAGCGGTTTCATATTTAGCAATTGCAGCTGCATTTCAATTGTTTGATGGCGTTCAGGTCGCTTGTGCTGGCGCATTGCGAGGGCTCAGTGATACTAAGGTACCAATGTTATTCGCCTTCATCAGCTACTGGGTGGTGGGTATGCCAATCAGTTATTTATTGGCATTTGAGTTTGAACTTCGTGGTGTCGGTGTTTGGATTGGCTTAGCCAGCGGTCTTGCATTTGCGGCCATCATATTGTTAATTCGCTTTATCAATCGCGAAAAATATGGTCTTGTTAAACCTGTTAATTACGATAATTAGTTTTTTCATTGCTCTGCTTTGCAATATTGTACTATTTACTAGTTGTTCAACCTAAGTTTTTGGCTATTTAACAGTATGTTATTGAGTGCTTATGAATAAATTTACATTGCAAGAAATGCGTCAATTTTTTAAAAAAGAGTTTCCGCAAGCTAATGTTATGGGCGAAGTGATTGCTCTTGGTGAACTAACTGCTGAATTGCGGTTAGAAGTTAATCAAAATCATTTACGGCCAGGTGGAACTATTTCTGGCCCATCTATGATGGCTCTGGCAGATATTGCATTATATGCAGCAATTCTGAACGAAATTGGCACCGTTGCTTTGGCAGTAACCACCAACTTAAACATTAACTTTATACGCAAACCTCGCGCCAATTGCGCCATATTAGCAAAAGCTAAACTGTTTAAAGTTGGTAAAACGCTAGCGGTCGGCGAGGTCACGCTTTATAGTGAGGGTGATGAGCACGCGGTAGCCCATGCAACATTAACCTATTCGATACCACCTAGCTAAACCTTATGATTTGTGCAGAAATGCTTTAACAATGTCGAGAAATTCAGAGCTTTTTAGCAGTTTTGAAAATATTGCTACCTCTTTTTGCATTTTGGTTGTTAAATTATCATCAGCATCCTTGAGCAAGCTCCTCGTTTCTAACACTGCTTGTTGTGGCAATTTTGTTAGTTTAATTGCTTTTGACATCACATAATCTATAAAATCTGTGCCATCATAAACCTCAGTAACCAAACCAGCTTGCTCGGCCTGCTGAGCCGTTAATGCTTCGCCAAGCATTAACATTTTTGCGGCCTTTGCTTGACCAATCAGTTTGGGTAAAAGGTGGGTGGAACCAGCTTCAGGTACCAGCCCTAATTGGGTGAAAGGGGTGGTAAATGTCGCAGAAGGTTGTGCATATATCAAATCACAATGTAATAGTAAAGTTGTCCCAATGCCAACCGCATTTCCAGTAACAGCAGCAATTACAGGTTTGTTAAACTTAGCAATTTTATAAATAAACTTTACAACATTTGAATTTTTTATATCATCAGCTGCAAGTAAAAAGTCTTCAAGATCATTGCCTGACGTAAAGTTTTCACTGGTTGAACTAATTAAAACTGCTCGTATGTCATTGTCGTTTATGGCCAAGTCCAAAGCATCATTTAACGCAGTATACATTTTTAAATTTATGGCGTTGAGCTTTTCAGGGCGGTTCAATTTTATATGGAGTATATTCGCAGACTTATTAACTAAAATAAAATTTTCCATTCATTCTCCAATTAATTTAAAATGCCTCTGGTAAGATAGTTTTACTTATGTTAGCCTTAATAACAATCACAAAATGCAAATAGCTAATTAAAGTTAATGCACAGCGGTTAACCATGTTTGCATGATTTAGTTGCATTTTGAATCAAATTAATCCAATATGTTTTTAGAATTTTAAAATGCTTGTGATGGCGATTTTATTCGCGAGCGTTTTTTGACAGTTCCTACGTCTTACTC
>JADGDI010000061.1:0-10492 GCA_016744975.1 Hyphomicrobiales bacterium
ACTATGGCCTTTCCAATCGCTCATAAATATAGCAATAAATATGGCGAGACATGGGGCTATAAAGACCGTGTGGTATTGTTTGTTGATTTGAAGCGTCACCGAATTGATCTGCTTAGCCACATAAATTTATCGTTTGATTATGCGGTTTGTGATGCCGTTTGCTTGCCTGTTCATGCTGAGTTTAAATTACAGCTTCCTGCTGGTAAATTACCAAAAACGCTGGCTTATATTAAATTCTCAAAATTTTATAAAAAAATCCCTAAGCTCATAGAGGTCACGGATTCATTGGTGAAGTCTGCAAAATTAGTTGCAGACAAACAATTGTTATTGGTGCTACATAAACCAATTGTTGGCGAAATATTTATTACTGATGCTAAAAACCGTTTCTATCAATTTGATAAAGTAAAAAATAACAATTATGAGTTTTCAATCTTTGGTTTAGCCCTGTCGAATGATTATATAAAAAGCGCGCTACAGGTGGTTTATAGTGACGTTACAGGCCAATATAAGACCAATATAGTTGTAAATTAATGTGGTTTTAGATAGACAAATTTACTAAACTTGATAATTTGCTTGTATAGAGATTGATAATTTAAGAGATGGTCTATGTATGCAATTTTAGGCGACATTGGTGGTACAAATACCCGCCTTGCAATGGCAGATGCACCTAATGCTGCGTTGCATAATATTCAATATTTTGAAAATAAAGATTTTAAAAACCTTGATCAAATCATAGCAGAATATCTTGATAGGAGCCAGTTATCACAACAAGGTGCAGTGCAAAATGCTGCGCTTGCTGTAGCGGCGCCTATTAAGCGTGATCAAGTAAACTTAACCAATGTAGGCTTTAATTTTTCGCAGCAAGATTATATCAAACAATTTGGGTTTAAAAGGCTTAATGTGATTAATGACTTCACCGCTCTGGCATATTGTTTGCCACATATGCAGCAAGAAGATTTGATCAAAATTGGCGGCGGCGAAATTGAGAAAAATGCGAATAAGTTGGTAATTGGCCCAGGCACAGGCATGGGGATGGCTGCATTAATTCCTTGTCTACGCGATGATGTTGTGCATTGGCACCCAATTCCTAGTGAAGCTGGCCATTCAACTTTCAGCCCAAATAGTGAGCGAGAATTTGCATTATTAACCATGCTAAAAAAACACTATTACCGCATTTCAATTGAGCGGTTAATCTCTGGCATTGGCATTAAAACCATTTATGACACATTGGCAGAAATAGATGGCATAGCCATAAAAAATTTTTCACCTGCGGATATTTCAAATTTAGCACTGGCTGGTGAAGATCTATTGGCGGTGGAGAGTTTGAACTTATTTTGCAGTATTTTGGGGCGGGTTGCAGGGGATCATTGCCTGCATTTTTCAGCCTTTGGCGGGGTTTATATTGCGGGGGGCATTATTCCAAAAATATTGCCATTTTTCCTCAAGAGTGACTTTAGAAAAGTGTTTGAAAATAAAGGCCGAATGGCAGAGTTTACAGGCTCAATCGCCACCCAGCTTATCATTCATAAAACCCCTGCTTTGGTTGGCGCATTGGCTAGTCTGGATTGACTATAATTATCCTCGTGCAGCTTTAATCGCTTCTGTCGCTAACTTATCGGCACGTTCATTGCCTTCATTACCAGCATGACCTTTAACCCAGCGCCAGTCTATGTTGTGGCGCTGGGTTGCCTCATCTAAGGCTTGCCAAAGCTCAAGATTTTTAACAGGCTTTTTATTTGCGGTGCGCCAACCACGGGCTTTCCATCCCGCGAGCCATTTGTTAATGCCGTCTTTTACATAAACGCTGTCGGTGTATAGGATAATATCGCAGGGGCGTTTGAGCAGATTTAGCGCTTCAATGGTAGCGGTTAGCTCCATGCGATTATTGGTGCTGTCTGGGCTGTAGCCGCTCAGCTCACGTTGTTTGCCATTATAGCTCATAAACACACCCCAACCGCCAGGCCCAGGGTTGCCACTACAAGCGCCATCGGTATAAATGATAACTTTATTGGCTTTAATATCACTCATATCACTCAATACCATATTGTTTATAATTGTCTATTTTCTGGTGAAATTGCAAATTGCGGATATATTCATCGGGTTTTTTCGGAATAACCAAGGCGTTTTCAGGCACGTTGATCCAATCATATAATCTGGTGAGTAAAAACCGCATGGCACTTGCGCGGCATAAAATAACCATTGCATCAAGTTCGGCCGCCTCTAACTGGCGAGCTGATTGATATCCTCTGAAAAATGCCCGAACTTTGGTTGAGTTTAGTTCGCCATTTTTTTCAAAACACCAAGCGTTGATGATAATTGCAAGTTCATATGCATAAATTTCATTGCAGGCAAAATAAAAATCAATAATGCCAGAGAGTTCACCATGCATAAAAAATACATTGTCGGGGAATAAATCAGCGTGGATAACGCCAGTAGGCAGGTTGCTTGGCCAATTTTCTTGTAAAAATTGCAGCTCATTAGAGAGGAAATTGTGCAACCCACCCTTTATATTTGGTGCAATAATGTTGATGTCATTGCCACATTTCTCAAATAAAGGTTGCCAATCTGCTAGTCCTAATCCATTAGGTCGCTTTATATTAAATGTTTCAGCTTTTTTGTGGAAATTAGCAGTTGCAACGCCTAGCTGAAAGAGGTTTTGATTATTGGGTGTTTTTAAGGCCACGCCATCTAAAAACTCGATTAAGGCAGCTGGTTTGCCACATAATGTTGAATATAATTTCCCATCATTTTGCTCAATCGGTCTGGCAGTCGCAAGGTCATTTTTGGCTAAATGGTTCATCAAACCCAAAAAAAATGGCAAATCATCTTCATTAACCCTTGCTTCATATAGGGTTAAAATGAATTGCCCCTTGTCGGTGGCCATAATATAATTGCTATTTTCAACACCTTCAGCAATGCCTTTGCACCATAAAAGCTGGCCGACATTATAGAGTTGTAAAAACTGCTCAAGCGCTTTGTCGCTGACATCAGTGTAAACTGCCATTTTAAACTCGATTCAATTTTATAGGGAAATATTGGAGAGTGATACACCGCCGATTGCCTTGCCTTTTTGGGAGCGGTCACGCAATTCTTTGGGCAAATTAAAGGTGATGGTTTCTTTAGCAGTAATCACTGTTTCAATGGTTACATCAAAACGCATTCGCATGGCATTGACAATTTCTTCGATCAATATATCAGGTGCAGAGGCTCCTGCGGTTAAGCCGATCACATTAACACCCTCAAATATTTCCCAGTTAATTTCACTTGCTCGTTCAACCAGAGCTGATGATTTGCAACCTTCGCGTTCAGCAATTTCAACCAATCTGCGTGAGTTGCTGCTATGCGGAGCGCCCACTACAATTAAACCATCGATCATACCAACAATGGCCTTGACGGCTTCTTGGCGGTTGGTTGTGGCATAACATACATCGTCTTTACCGGGGCCTGTAATATTCGGAAAACGGCTTTTTAGCGCTTGAATGATGTCTTTAGTATCGTCGGTTGATAATGTAGTTTGTGACATATAGGCTAAATGATCGGGGTTTTTTACATGGATTTTATTAACATCTTCAATGGTTTCAACTAAAATAACCGCGCCATCGGGCAATTGCCCCATAGTGCCTAAAACTTCAGGGTGACCAGCATGGCCAATTAAAATTGTCTCTAATTGCTTTTTATGATGGCGGCGCGCTTCAAAATGCACTTTTGTTACCAGCGGGCAGGTGGCGTCAAGTTGGAACATATTGCGGCGTTTGGCTTCAGCTGGTACAGATAATGGGACACCATGTGCGCTAAAAATTACGGGGGCATCGGTGTCGGGAATTTCATCCAATTCTTTTACAAATATTGCACCTTTGTTTTTAAGGCTTTCAACAACAAATTTATTATGCACAATTTCATGGCGGACATAAACTGGTGCGCCAAATTTTTCAATGGCGCGCTCAACAATTTGGATTGCGCGGTCAACACCTGCACAAAAACCTAAAGGTTCACACATTATCACTTTTAACGGGCGCTTTTTCTCTACCATATTATTTTACCAGATGGCTATTGGATGTTGTCGCTAACATAACAGCGTTACTGAGTGGATTCAATGTAAAAGCTTTCTTAAAATATTTTGATGCGACAATTTGCACGTGATAATTAACCAGTAATTTGATTTATATCAAGATAACTTTTAAGCTAAACCGTAAGATATTATTGTGGGAAAAAGCAAGAATTTAAATCCATTTGTTTGAAAGGAATTGAATATGTCTCCGAAAACCATCCTAACCAGTCTTAATGATGTTGAGAATATTGACCATTTATTGCACACTTGTGTCGGTTTGGCTAAACAGCATGACGCACATTTGGTCGGCGTGTTTATTATTCCTGCAATCCGAATGATAACCGACTATTATGGGTCAAATACAGTTTTGGTTGAAATCCGTCAAGATGAGCGAGAAAGGTTTAAGAAAACTGCAGTTAAAATGACTGAGAAGTTTGAGAAGATCTTGAGCGATCATGATATTAACGGAAAAGTGCGGGTTGTAGAATCGCAATTGCCTGAAATTGCCGATTGTTTCATTAATGAAACCATGACTGCCGATTTGATAGTGATTCCAGCGGTCGATAAAAATCAAAGTTGCAGCGTTGAAAATGATTTTGCTGAAAAAGTTGTGTTGGGTGCTGGACGCCCTATATTGTTAATTCCACGCGGTAAAAGCTTTGAAAAAATTGGCAAACGGGTTTCTATTGCATGGAATTTAACCGCCGAAGCTGCGCGCGCGGCTTTTGACGCGTTGGGTTTGATCAATTCAGAGGCTGAGGTGCGCTTTGTATGGGTTGATGCCCATTTGAACCATCATAAAGCAGGTAATTTACCAGGGGCTGAAATCGCAGAATGCTTTACCCGTCACGGCCTAAATGTGTTTACAGACTCGATCGTGAGTGGTGATGATAATGTCGGTAAGGCACTTGTTGAAGATGCCAAGGTGAATGGCGCAGATTTATTGGTGATGGGCGCTTATGGCCATTCTAGGCTGCGTGAGTTGATTTTTGGCGGCGCAACCCAATATGTTTTTGAGCATCTAAATATCCCTGTTTTATTGTCAAGGTAGAAGTATTTTTACTGGCGATATGTTCGACTTCTGTTTATTAAAAATCATCTGTTTAAGCTTTGGTTGACTTATGACGTTTCGTGTCTATAATTATGGCCTATATACAAGTGACAGCTGCGGGAGAGCTTCAACTTTCCCTTAATCTTAATAGTGAACTTATATTTCAACTTTAGGATTGCGAATTTAGAACGCCGAAGGAGCAACCGCCCCGGAAACTCTCAGGCAAAAGGACCGCAGTTTGATGACACTCTGGAGAGTGGTAAAGCGCAAGCTTTGCCCACCGACGGACGCAAACTCATCATTTGACCTTTATTAAAGGTTGGATTTTGAGCAAATCTCTCAGGTTATGGACAGAGGGGGCAGACTATCTTTTTTAGGTGGTTTGCACGACTCTGTGATTTAACAAGAAATGTATCTGCATTTCAAAACTTGAGGGAATTTAAAATGAGCGATTATCTTAAAACCGCATTATATGATCTACATATTGAATTAGGCGCAAAAATGGTTGAATTTGCAGGCTATGATATGCCTGTACAATATCCACTTGGTGTGCTTGGTGAGCACAGCCATACCCGCGAAAATGCAGGTCTGTTTGACGTATCTCACATGGGTCAAGCTATTTTAACAGCAACCGAGCAAGGCGTAAATATAGCTGAACTGTTCGAAACATTAGTACCAGGTCTTTTGCTGAGCTTAAAAGAAGGCCGTATGCGCTATTCATTGCTAATGAGCGAAGAAGGCACAATTTTAGATGACCTAATGATTACCCGAATTTCTAACGACGAAAACGGCCTAGAACGCTTATTTTTAGTGGTAAATGCAGGCTGTAAAGATGCCGATTTTGCACATATAGAAGCAAAACTTGCAGGCAAAGCCACACTAGAAATTAAAGACCGCGCTTTGGTTGCATTACAAGGCCCCAAAGCTGCCGATGTATTCTCACGCTTAATCCCAACAAGCGCTACACAAGCCTTCATGAGTATGGAATTTGTAGACTATAAAGGCATCGACCTAATCGTAAGTCGTTGCGGGTATACGGGCGAAGATGGTTTCGAAATTTCAGTACCAAATGATAAAGCCGCAGCATTTTGTAAAGAATTATTATCACATGACGAAGTCGAAGCCATTGGCCTTGGCGCGCGTGATAGCTTGCGTTTAGAAGTTGGTCTTTGTCTTTATGGCCATGATATTGATACCACAACCACACCAGTAGAAGCCGATCTTTTATGGGCAATTGGCAAACGTCGCCGCGAAGAAGGCGGTTTCCCAGGTGCAGACATTGTGCTTAAGCAAATTGCCGAAGGTGTATCGCGCAAACGCGTTGGTATACTGGCCGAAGGGCGCGCTCCAGCGCGTGAGCATACCGAAATTTTTAGCAAAGCTGGCAATAAAATTGGCGAAGTTACATCGGGTGGTTTTGGCCCAACCTTTGGCGGGCCTGTTGGTATGGGCTATGTTGATATAGAATTTGCCGAAATTGACACAGAAATTGATTTGATGGTGCGCGGCAAAGCTCGGCCTGCCAAAATTGCGGCAATGCCTTTCGTACCTCAAAATTATTATCGCGCCCCAAAATAAGCGCCCAACCTCACCTATAAATTATATAAAATCACAAAAAGACGGAGAATTAAAATGAGTAAATATTATACAGAAGACCATGAATATGTATTTGTAAAAGGCGATATAGCAACTTTAGGCGTGTCTGAACATGCACAAGAGCAATTGGGCGATGTTGTATTTGTTGAATTGCCAGAAGTTGGCGTAACGTTTGAAAAAGGTGATGAATTTGCAGTTGTAGAATCAGTTAAAGCCGCTTCTGAAGTATATGCACCTGTTGGTGGTGTAGTGGTTGAAGTGAATTCAGCACTAGAAGATGCCCCAGCAACGGTTAATGAAGGCGCCGAATCCGTTGGTTGGTTTGTTAAAATTAAAATGGCAAACCCATCAGATGTTGAAGGTTTGTTGAATGTGGAAGCTTATGGCGCACATATTGCTGATTAAGTATAAAAGCTGCCCTCAAGGGTAGCTTTTTTCTCAACCTGTTAAAGTTTTGCTGCTAATCGATTAAGAGAGACGTTATGCGCTATTTACCACATAGTAAAAAAAATCGCGAAGCTATGCTTGCGACCATCGGTGTTAATAGCATCGATGATTTATTTGCCGAAATTCCAGAATCTGTAAGAGTTACAGAAGGTTTTGGCTTGCCAGATCATGCCACTGAATTAGAGGTTGATCGTTATTTTCGCAGCCAATCTGCTAAGAATTTAGCAGCATCCGAAGCGGCTTTTTTCGTAGGCGGTGGTGCCTATCGCCATCATGTGCCTGAAACGGTTAACCACCTTATTCAACGCAGTGAATTTCTTACCGCTTATACCCCCTATCAGCCAGAAATTTCACAAGGTACATTGCAAGCTTTGTTTGAGTTTCAAACTCAAGTGGCTCAATTATATGATATGGAAGTCGCAAATGCTTCTATGTATGATGGCTCAACAGGCACAGGTGAAGCGGTATTAATGGCGCATCGAGCGACCAAGCGCCGTAAAGCTATTGTTTCAGGCGGTGTACACCCTCAATATGTCGAAGTTATCGAAAATTTATCTGACTTTGGTAGCCACCAAGTGGTAAAATTACCGGCCAATCCAACTGGTGTCGAAGATATTATTAGTCAGTTGGATAAAGAAACATCTTGCGTTGTCGTACAAACGCCAAATTTCTTTGGTGAATTATCAGATTTTACAAAACTAGCCGAAGCCGTCCACGCGGTTAAAGCCTTGCTAATTGTTGTAGTCACAGAAGTGGTATCGCTTGGCGCAGTTAAAGCCCCAGGTGCTATGGGTGCTGACATTGTGGTTGGCGAAGGCCAGTCAATTGGTGTTGGTCTTAACTTTGGTGGGCCATATGTAGGTCTATTTGCAACCACTAAAAAACTACTTCGCCAAATGCCAGGTCGTGTATGTGGCGAAACGGTTGATGCCGATGGCAAACGTGGCTTTGTGCTAACCATGTCAACACGCGAGCAACATATCAGACGCGAAAAAGCAACATCAAACATTTGTACAAATGCAGGTCTCTGTACGCTAGCTTTTACCATTCATATGTCACTACTTGGCGAAGTTGGTCTTCGTAAAATGGCAATGGCATCTCACAATGCTGCGGTGGTATTGGCCGAGCGCTTGGCAAAAATCGATGGCGTAGAAGTGCTAAATACAAGCTTCTTCAACGAATTTACGGTGCGTCTAACTGGTAAAAATGCTAACGACATTGTTAATCAATTAGCCGATGATAAAATTCTAGCAGGTGTACCAGTATCTAGGCTTTTGCCAGATGCAGGGCATGATGAGCTATTGCTAATCGCGGTTACAGAAACCAATTCAGATGAAGACTTCGACCGCCTTGAAACTGCATTAAAAGGAGCCGTATCATGAGTGCAGATAAAATGAACAATGTTGGCCGCCCTTCAACACCCAATGCGGTGGCTTCAAACGAAGCACACCCAACTTTTACTGGCAATAAAGCACTGCAAATCAACGAACCACTTTTATACGAAGTCGGTACACCAGAACAAACTGGTGTTGATATTGCAGATCCACGTAAAGCAACTAGCCGCCTTGGCGACCTTGCACGCAGCGAACCAATTGGTCTTCACGGCTTATCAGAGCCAGAAACTATGCGCCATTATGTGCGCTTAAGCCAAAAGAATTTTGCCATCGATAGCGGCATGTATCCTCTTGGTTCATGCACAATGAAGCATAACCCGAGGATCAACGAAAAAGTCGCTCGTCTTCCAGGTTTTGCCGATACACACCCACTACAGCCACAACATACCGTCCAAGGTGCGTTTGAAGTCATCGAAACATTAGCAGATTGGCTAATGAAGCTAACGGGCACAGAAGCAGTAGCAATGAGCCCTAAAGCAGGCGCACATGGCGAGCTTTGTGGTATGATGGCAATTGAAGCGGCACATCGTGCAGCGGGCAATGCAGGCAAACGTACAAAAGTACTTATTCCAGAATCAGCGCATGGTACAAACCCTGCAACGGCTGTATTTGTTGGCTATCAAGTGCAAACCATTAAAACCCGCGAAGATGGCACGGTGGACCCGCAAGCCATTAAAGAAGCAATGAGCGACGAGGTTGCAGCAATCATGCTTACCAACCCAAATACCTGCGGCTTATTTGAGCGCGACATTATGGAAATAGCTGACATTGTCCATGCTGGCGGTGCGTATTTCTATTGCGATGGTGCTAATTTCAACGCCATTATGGGTCGCGCTAAACCGGGTGATTTGGGTGTTGATGCTATGCATATCAACTTGCATAAAACATTTTCTACCCCTCATGGCGGCGGCGGCCCTGGTGCTGGCCCTGTTGTATTATCCAAAGCATTGGCAGCTTTTGCACCGGTGCCATTTGCTAAGCGTGATGGTGGTAATATTGAGATGGTTGAGCATAAGGAAGGCACAAAGTCATTCGGTCGAATGACAGCATTTCACGGGCAAATGGGTATGAATACGCGAGCCTTGTCTTATATTCTGAGCCATGGTCAAGATGGCATCCGTCAGGCGGCTGAAGATTGCGTATTAAACGCAAACTATATTAAAGCCAGCCTAAAAGATGTGATGAGCCCAGCGTTTGAAGAACAAAAAGAAGGCTTTCAACGCCCTGCCATGCATGAAGCATTATTTCATGATGGCTTCTTAGAGGGCACAGGCGTTTCAACGCTTGATTTCGCCAAAGCAATGATTGATGAAGGCTTCCATCCAATGACTATGTATTTCCCATTGGTGGTACATGGCGCAATGCTAATTGAGCCAACCGAGTCTGAAAGTAAAGCCAGTTTAGACCAGTTTATCGCCACCATGCGCGATTTAACCTTATCTGCAAAAGCAGGCGAAACCGAACGTTTCTTGGGCGCACCTTTTTATGCACCAATGAAGCGTATGGATGAAACCTTGGCCGCTCGTAAACCCATACTTAAATGGGTTCCAGCACCTCAATAATCACTTTTAAAGTTACAAATCAAAGCCATCCTCATCTATAATGCTGAGGTGGCTTTTTTATGCATAATTTACATGGTTTCTACCCATAGGCTGAACCTATCGTTCGGTAGTAAATATATATTTCTCAAATGCCTAAAAGCCAATTATAAGGGTATGTATATCCCATTTTTGGGCATGTTAAGTTACAGAAAAGGAAGTGAAAATGACCATTTTAAAGCCAGTAGAAGCCAATGGACGGATTTACCCCGCACCCAAAACCTGCGCCATTACAATTTGTTTGGACGGTTGTGAGCCAGAATATCTTGACGTTGCCATCGCAAAAGGCCTTATGCCAACTTTAAAACATATGCGCGAAACTGGTACAAATCGCTTGGCACATAGTGTTATCCCATCT
>JADGDI010000061.1:10502-17406 GCA_016744975.1 Hyphomicrobiales bacterium
AACCTGTCGATTGCCACAGGGCGACCGCCTTCTGTGCATGGTATTTGTGGTAATTTTTTATATGATCCTGATACGGGCGAAGAAGTGATGATGAATGACATTCGCTTTTTACGCGCCCCCACCTTGTTTGGTAATTTTTACCATGCAGGGGCTAAAGTTGCCATTGTAACTGCCAAGGATAAATTGCGAGCCCTTTTAGGGGCTGGTTTGGAATTTGATCAAGATCGGGCAAGATGTTTTTCTGCCGAAAAGTCAGACACATCAACGGTCGAAACTCATGGCCAAGAGGCCGCAAGTAAATGGCTTGATTTCCCGCAACCAGACGTTTATTCGGCCGAACTTTCAGAATTTGTATTTGTAGCAGGTGTTAAATTATTGCGCGAATGGCAGCCTGATGTCATGTACCTAACAACCACCGATTATGTACAGCATAAATATGCCCCTGATGACAAACAAGCGCAAGATTTTTATGAAATGTTTGACAAATATCTAACCGAATTAGACGCAATGGGCGCTGCCATTGTGGTGACGGCCGATCATGGAATGAAGCCCAAACATTTAGCCGACAAATCCCCTGCGGTGGTTTATGTACAAGATTTAATGGATGAATGGCTAGGTGAAGCAAATGCACGGGTTATCTTGCCAATTACGGATCCTTATGTGGTGCATCATGGCGCACTTGGCGGCTTTGCTACTTGTTATTTGCCAAAAAATACCAGCCGATCGGATATCATCGCCAAACTACTGCGAATTGAAGGCATTACGCATGTTTATACCAAAGAGGTGGCGATTGAAATGTTCCAGTTGCCGGGCGATAGAATTGGCGATATCGTGATTATTTCTGGCGAGAATGTCTGTGTTGGCACATCTGAGCATCGTCACGACTTGGCAGCACTTAACGAGCCTTTGCGTAGCCATGGTGGTTTAACCGAGCAAGTTGTTCCGTTTATTTGCAATCGGGTGATCGAACTGCCAAGCATGCCAGAATTACGCAATTTTGATGCGTTTTTCTACGCAACCACGGCTAGCGCACAATAAATTTTGGGGAAGGTATGAAATGAGCAAAGCACCAATTAAAATGCGCCATGAAGCGATGCGAATCGCTGGAGAAAAAGTTGATACAGAAGCCCGTGTCGAAGTGCGGTATCCTTATACAAATGAAGTGATTGGCTCGGTGCCTGCGGGCAATGCTGAACATGCAAAAAGAGCATTTCAAATTGCTGCTGATTATACCCCAACTTTAAGCCGTTATGAACGACAGAAAATCCTGCTTAATGTGGCTAAAATTATTGATGATCGTAAAGCTGAATTGGCGCCGATCATTACTGCTGAGCTTGGCGTGTCTATTTCAGATTCCCTATATGAATGTGGCCGCGCCTACGATGTGTACACATTAGCAGGGCAAATGTGCATCTTAGATGATGGTGAGATTTTCTCTTGTGATTTAACCCCACATGGTAAAAAGCGCAAAATCTATACCATGCGTGAACCGTTAAGATGTATTTCGGCCATTACACCTTTTAATCATCCGCTCAACATGATTAGCCATAAAATAGCCCCTGCAATTGCGACCAATAATTGCATTGTAGTAAAACCGACGGAGCTTACTCCGCTAACTGCAATTTGGCTGGCCGATGCGCTTTATGAAGCGGGGCTACCACCAGAAATGCTATCGGTTATTACAGGTTGGCCACAAGATATTGGCGATGAGATGATCACCAATGAGCATATTGAATTGGTGACATTCACTGGCGGTGTGCCTGTTGGAAAAATGATTGCTGGTAAAGCTGTTTATAAACGCCAAGTGTTAGAGCTTGGTGGTAATGACCCGCTGATTATCTGCAATGATTTATCCGATGATGATTTGGTCAAGGCCGCTGATTTAGCCGTAGCTGGGGCAACTAAAAATTCAGGCCAACGTTGCACGGCGGTTAAACGTATATTATGTCAGGAAAGCGTTGCGGATCGTTTCTCTGAATTGGTATTAGAGCGGGCGAAAAAAATCAAATTTGGCGACCCGATGGATCCTGAAACTGAACTGGGCACCGTTGTTCATGCACAAGCTGCCGAACTGTTTGAAAATCGCGTGTTGGATGCGGCCAAGCAAGGTGCAAAAATTCTCTATCATCCTAAACGCCAAGGGGCATTATTGCCCCCAATTGTGGTGGACTTTGTAGACCATTCAAGCGATTTGGTGATGGAAGAAACATTTGGCCCAGTGATCCCCATCATTCGTGTGCCAGATGATGATGTCGCGGTAAGAAAAATTTCTAATAGCACAGCCTTTGGTTTAAGCGCTGGCGTTTGCACCAATGATTTTCACCGTATGCAGGCTTATATAACTGGGCTTGACGTCGGTACTGTGAATATTTGGGAAGTGCCAGGTTACCGCATTGAAATGTCACCTTTTGGTGGTATTAAAGACAGCGGTAATGGCTATAAAGAAGGTGTCATCGAAGCGATGAAAAGCTTTACCAATATCAAAACCTATTCACTGCCTTGGATATAGGCTTGTTTAGAATGGTTACAATTAATAATCATTATTAATTACTTGCATTTCACTGCGCCACAAGGTAAGTAACGCCATAATATTTATGGGGTAAGTTTATGTGGCGCAGCATTCATTCAATTATTGGGCTGAGCTTTGCTTTATTGCTTATGGTGGTTGCTCTGTCAGGCAGCATATTGTCAACAGAAACCATGCTTAAAGCCAATAGCCCGTTCATTCAACAGGTAGATGGCCTTACTTTAGCTGATGGGCTTAAAAACTTAACTGCCGTTTATATTGAAGTTGAAAAACTGGCACAAGAACCCAATGGGAGTTTCCTGCTAACCCATCGGGCAGAAAATAGAGCCTATAAAATCTATGTGAATATGCATGATGGCAAACGGCTAGATAAAAAACGGGTCTCTGAATTTTATGCATGGATGCGCGGCTTACATCGTTCTCTATTTTTAGAAAGGCTAGGGCGCGCAATTGTTGGTATTTCGGCATTGGTTATGAGCCTTTTATGCATCTCTGGAACGTTTTTGGTGATTAGAAGGCAAGGCGGGGTCACTGCATTTTTTAGTAAAGTGCGCGGCCATTGGTCAGAAAAATTGCACACGATATTCAGCCGTCTGGCACTTGTGCCGCTCATATTATTGGCGGTTACGGGCGTTTATATGGCATTGGTTACTTTTCATTTTATCCCAGCTGCCAAAGGCCCTAAATACCCGGAATCAATAAAAGAGTTAACCCCTGTTGCGGCCTATGAGTTAAAAGCAATGGCGCAAATTAAACTCTCGGAGGTTTTGGAGGTTTCATATCCAATTCCTGGGGATTGGTTTGATGTTTATAGCGTTAAAACCAAAACTGGTTATGTGTTTATTGATCAATTTACAGGCGAAATTGTCAGTCAGCCAAGTCATAGCCTATCACAGAAAATATTTGACTGGATTATGTTTCTACATACCGCAGAAGGAAGCCTTAGCCTATCTATAATATTAGGAATAACAGGTTTGAGTGTGCCATTATTTGGTATTACTGGCATTGTGGTATGGGCAAGACGTCAGCGAACAGGTGCAGGGCGCATCAAACATAATGTTGCAGCACATCAAGCAGAGATGGTGATACTGGTAGGCAGTGAAGGCGGATCGACCTGGGGTTTCGCTAAAAACCTGCATGTGAACCTAACCAAAAGTGGTATAAAAACGCATATTAACTCGATGAATAAATTACGTAAATATGACCATGCCAAACATATATTCATCTTTACCGCGACTTATGGCGATGGCGCTGCACCGCAAAATGCCAATAGGTTTTTGCAGCGTGTCACACATTTATTAACCCGTTCAAAGCATAAAGAGTTGCAGCATTGGTCCTATTCAGTTTTGGCCTTCGGCGATAAAGCATTTCCAAAATATTGTGCCTTTGCTAAACAGGTTGATGGGCTATTGGCTAGACTAGAGCGGCCGAAATTAATTGAGAATATTGAAGTTAATAAAAAATCAAGCCAAACATTTGCCCACTGGGGTACTTTGTTGGTGGCGAAATTAGCGGGAGAGTATGAAATAAAGGGGGCGTTTGACTTTAGCCCGCCTCGGCCTAAAACCCGTCAACTAATCTTGCGTCGGAAAATTGATTATGGGGTTGCGGTTAATGCAGCAACCAGCGTGTTTAGATTTAGCAATCATAAACATAAAATTGGTAACCATAAATCAGGTGACTTGGTTGCTATTGTGCCGCCAAATGACAGTGTTGCACGGCTATATTCAATTGGCTCTAACAGCTCAGATCGCTATTTGGAAATTTGTGTTAAAAAATTAGAAGGTGGGCTTTGTTCAGGCTTTTTGCATGATTTGCAAATTGGCGATAGCATTGATATGTATCTGATCGAAAATTCGGACTTTCATTTGCCTAAAAACGGCAAGCCAGTAACTTTAATTGGCGCTGGCACAGGCATTGCACCTTTTATCGGAATGATTAAAAATAACCATAAAAAAGCACCCATTAGTCTGTATTGGGGCGGGCGAGATCCAAATTCCGACTTTCTATATGAAGATGAGATAAAACAATGGCTCAATGACGGTCGCTTACGAGAGTTTTGCCCAGCCTTTTCAAGGGTTAAAGATAAGCAATATGTGCAAGATGTGGTGGCAAAGCGCGCAGCTAATATTGCAAATGATCTAAATTTGGGTGGTGCGGTTATGGTATGCGGCGGTGCAGCAATGGCTGAAGCAGTGCGCCATGTCCTCAACCCTTCATTCAAAAATAATGGCACTGAAATTGATCTGCTAAAATCGCGACATCTATATATGGAAGATATTTACTAAATATTTACACAGAAATCGAACTTTTTGCCATCATTATATTGGAATATTTCTAAGTTATGTAATTTAAATTAGTTAATTTATTCAATGACTTATTTAACTTTATACTGATTACAAAGCCAGTTTAGAACCGTTAAAATTAATAATCATTATTAACTCTTGATTTTTAAAAGTGATGGGTTTATGACAGGAAATGTTAGGCCTTTGCCCCACATTTGGCTTTAAAATAGGTAAGGAAACTAAGATGAAAAAATCTGAAAACCGCTCTATGTCAGGCGTGGGAAAATTATTTCTAACTGCTGCCGTCGTGAGTGCTTCTTTTGCTACTATGTCTAGTGCTGTGAATGCAAAAGAAATGACAACAATGGTGCAATTAATCAACTATAAGGGCGAAAAAGCATATTTTGCAATGTATTTGGTTAATCCAAATGGCCGTTATGAAAAAACACTATATGTTTCAGGTACTGAGCAACGTTGGTACGAGGAAGGCCTGCCGCGCTGGTGGAAATATAAAACCCGTGCCGAAGAAAATGTTGATGGCATTACAGGCGCATCAACTGGTAATGGCGATCGTCTGATCGTAAAAATCGATATAGATGATGCAGTTGTTGATGCTGGCTATAAAATCCGTGTGGCGACATCGGTTGAAGATATTGCCAATACACCAACAGATGCTGAGTTTGAATTAACCAGCGAAAATGTACGCAAAAAATTGGCTGGAAACACCTATGTACGTTATGTGCGGTACAAATTCTAAGCTTGGTTTGATCAAAATACAATTAAAATTAAATGGAGATGGTAATGAATAAACTATCCAAAACTTTAGGCTGTGCAATTTTGCTAACCAGCCTTATGAGCGGCACAGCTTTTGCTCATGGTAAACCTGATATTGAAGGTGCTAAAACCGACCTTGTAAAGTCTAGCTTTTTTAAGGTTGACCATAAAGCGATTGATGCCGAAATTGCAAAAGATCCAATTTCTGGCGAATTAACCCGCGCACTTATTTTGGCGATTGAAGAAACCAAAGACGTTAAGTTAATGAACTATCTTATTGAAAAAGGCGCAGACATTAATGGTGAAGGTCATGTCGGTCCAAAGCCAATATTTGTGGTTACAACTGATGGCACATTTGATCAAATAAAAGCATTTTTCAAGCATAAACCTGATATGAGCGTTAAAGATGGTAGTATGAGAAACCCGCTATTGGGTGCTTTTTATAATCAACATAGCTTGCGGGTCATTAAATATCTTGTTGACCAAGGTTTTGACCTTAAGGCACGCGATACATCTGGGCGTAATGCATTCCTAATTGCTGCTTGGTCTAACCCCAATATTGCAATTTGGGACTATTTGCTAGAGCAAGGTCTTGATCCACATATTGCGACTACTGACCGTGGTGATAACGCGATTTTCCGCGCAACCAATAACCCTAATGCGGTTGAAGTGATTGCATGGCTTAAAGACAAAGGTGTAAAAGCCGATGGTAAAAACTTCAAAGAGCAAAATCTTGTGGTTTATATGGCTGGCAATAAAAAACGTACCAAAAACTTTGACTTGTTAAAATCTTTTGTTGAAGCGGGTATTTCACCATCTGATAAAGATGAGGATGGTCGTGACGCCTTATTAAACGCGGCTTATAGAAATGATGATCTGAATGTGATTGAATATTTTGCGGCCAATGGTGGCGATATAAATTCAGTTGATAAAGATGGCCGTAATGCCCTTAATATTGCAGCATATCGCAATAAAGACAAAGTGGTGAAATATTTTATCGATGCGGGACTTGATGTAAATGCAGCTGATAAGGATGGTAAAACCGCACTTATCTGGGCGGCTTCGCGCAACAGCATTGAAGTTGTAAATATGTTACTCGCTGCAGGTGCGGATGCTACTGTAACCGATAAAGATGGTATGAATGCAGCAATGCATGTGATTAATCGTGAAGCAGGGAAGAAAACTAAAAAAGGCAGCATTAAAGCATTGTTAGAAGTGCTGGTGGGCGCTGGTGCTAAACTAGATGTGGTGAGTGATAAAGGCGAAACCGCTCTTATTACCGCAACTAAAAATGGCCATCATCTGGATACATTAGAAT
>JADGDI010000062.1:0-5524 GCA_016744975.1 Hyphomicrobiales bacterium
GCTGTAGACTGTATGGTTCAAGCCATTGATCCGCTTGGTAATATTAACCCCAATGAATGTATTTATTGTATGGGATGTCAACAAAATTACCATGATCAAAAAATTTGCCCTGTAGTGATACATAAAAATTCACGGCGTAAAAAGCGGACAAAGCTTGCATGGAAACCGGATGCTAGTGACTCCAAAGATGGTAAAGCAAAAACTACAGTTATTGATAATTTGTCGGCATCTCCTGATGCTGCGAAACCAATGAAATCCCGAATAAATACGCCTCGAAAACTTAATCAGGAAAGGGAGATTACGTCCTCATAGCAAGGTTATTCGAACAATAAGTTAAGCCATGAATATCATGGCTTAGTAAAACAAAATGTTTTAATCCGAAACAGCTTGAATTTAGTCGCAGATTAATGACAGCTGATAAAATAAAGGAGTCAGAATATGACTGAAACTACTAAGAAAACGGGTGTTTCCCGCCGTGCAATGTTAGGTGGGTCAGCCGCCGCAGTCGGCGCAGGGCTTTTAGGTGCAAGTGGCATGGTAACTTCTACTCAAGCTAAAGTGAAAGCTTCGGGTAAGAATGAAGTACACCCTGGTGACCTAGATGAATATTATGGCTTCTGGTCTGGAGGACAGTCTGGCGAAGTGCGGGTTTTGGGCATGCCTTCGATGCGTGAACTTATGCGTATCCCAGTATTTAACCGCTGTAGTGCAACAGGCTGGGGGCAAAGTAATGAGTCTATAAAGATTATTACTGAAAATATGTTGCCACAAGAAACTGAATTTTGGAAGGATAAGGGCGGCTTTCCGATGAATGGTGATACCCATCATCCTCATATGTCTTTTACCGACGGTAAATATGATGGTCGTTATATTTTTGTGAATGATAAGGCCAATACCCGTATTGCACGCATTCGCTGTGATATTATGAAGGTTGATAAGATTATATCTGTGCCAAACGCGGCTGATATTCATGGTCTTCGCCCACAAAAGTTTCCTGAAACTAAATATCTTTTTGCCAATGGCGAACATAGAGTTCCACTACCTAATGATGGAACTGTGTTGGATGACCCTAGTAAATATCATGCGGTTTTCTCTGGTGTTGATGCAATGGAGATGAAAATTGCTTGGCAAGTTATTGTAGATGGTAATTTGGATAATGTTGATGCCGATTATCAAGGCAAATATGCTGTTGCCTCTTGCTATAACTCAGAAGAAGGCATTAATCTTGAGCAAATGACGGCTAATGAGCAAGATTGGGTTGTGGTATTTGACGTTGAAGCAATTGAAGCAGGTGTTAAAGCGGGTGACTTTAAAATTTATGATGGTGATGTGCCTGTATTAGATGGCCGTAAAGGTAGTAAATATACGCGATATATCCCGATTTCAACCAGCCCGCATGGCGTAAATACTTGCCCTGATAAAAAGCATATTATGGTGAATGGTAAATTATCACCTACTGTTTCTATTTTGGATGTGACTAAATTCCCTGCTATGTTTAAAGATAAAATTAAACCTCGTGATGCAGTTGTTGGTGAACCAGAACTTGGTCTTGGCCCACTACATACTGCTTTTGATGGTCGTGGTAATGCCTACACAACATTATTCTTAGACAGTCAAATTGTAAAATGGGATATTGATAAAGCCGTTAAAGCTTATGCGGGTGAAGAAGTTGATCCTATTATTCAAAAGCTAGACGTGCATTATCAACCTGGTCATAATCATACAACTATGGGTGAAACACTCGATGCTGACGGTAAATGGCTTATTTCTTTAAATAAGTTTTCAAAAGATAGGTTTATTAATGTTGGCCCACTGAAACCAGAAAATGATCAACTGATCGATATTTCTGGTGATGTGATGAAAATGGTTCACGATGGGCCAACTTTTGCTGAACCGCATGATTGTATGATTGTACATCGCTCCATTGTTAACCCTGTAAATGAATATAATCCTGAAGATATTATGTTTAAGGATTTGGTAGAACAAGCCAAGGCAGATGGTTTCCCAGATATTGATGAAGCTGATGGTATTATACGCGACGGGAATAAAGTTCGGGTTTACATGTATAGTGCTGCTCCAAGTTTTTCAATGGAGAAATTTACTGTAAAGCAAGGCGATGAAGTTACTGTGATTATTACCAATATTGACTATATTGATGACCTTACTCATGGTTTCTCTATCTCAAATTATGGTGTTGCCATTGAAGTTGGGCCGCAAGCCACAGCCTCTGTTACTTTTAAAGCAGACAGCCCTGGTGTTCATTGGTTCTATTGTAACTGGTTCTGTCATGCGCTGCATATGGAAATGCGTGGCCGTATGTTGGTTGAACCTAAATAAGTTGAGCAATATGCATATAAAATCATTCTTTAGAATGAGGGTAGCGAAACTTTGTTTCGCTGCCACATTCTCCCTTTGTGTATTCAATATTCTGCCTAGTTTAGCGGCGGACATTGTGGTTAGTAAAAACTTACAATTAGCTATTGATAATGCTGAAGCGGGGGATCGCTTAATTTTGGCCAAAGGCGTTTATAAGGGTTCTATTGTTATTGATAAGGCGCTGGAAATCATTGGGCAACAAGGGGTTTCTATAGTGGGTAATGGTTTGGGGAATGTGATTAGAGTCACTGGCTCAAATGTGCGCTTGAAAAACTTTACAGTTACTGGAAGTGGTTTGTTATTGGAAACTCAAGATTCTGGGGTATTTTTGGATAAAATGTCAAGTCATGTGAGTGTCGAAAACTTAACTTTGCTTGATAATTTAATTGGCATTTATGCATGGGGTTCAACAGACAGTTTAATTAAAAATAATGTCATTAAGGGTCGTCAAGATATGCACCTAAATGAACGTGGGAATGGGATACAAGTTTGGAACGCACCTGGTACGATTATTGACGGTAATAATATTGAATTTGGCCGTGATGGTATCTTTGTGACTAGCAGCAAAAAAAATATATATCGAAATAATAGCGCAGTTAATGTCCGTTTTGGTTACCATTTAATGTATGCCAATAATAGCCGTATCGAAAATAATATATCTCGAAATAATACAATTGGTTATGCGGTTATGTTTACTAAAAAGATTGATGTGATAAACAATCAATCAATTGATGATAAAGACCGCGGAGTATTATTTAATTATGCTAACAAAATAAAAATTATTGGCAATAAAGTGTTTGCAAAAAAACAACTTCAAGCTGCTAAAAAATGCATATTCATTTATAATAGCAATGGCAATGTTATCAAAAATAATTATTTTGCTAATTGTGAAATTGGGGTGCACTTTACGGCAGGTTCGGAAAAAAATATTATTCAAAATAATGCATTTGTGAATAATCGTACGCAGGTAAAATATGTGGGTACAAAATGGATTGATTGGTCAGCTGATGGGCGTGGTAATTATTGGAGTGATAATAGTGCATTTGACCTTGATGGCAATGGCATTGCCGATAATATATACCGCCCCAATGATTTAACCGATCAGGTTTTATGGCGTTATCCTGCGGCAAAATTACTCATTAACAGCCCTGCTGTACAAGTGTTACGGTGGGCGCAATCAGAATTCCCAGCATTACACCCTGGGGGCGTAGTAGACAGCGCACCTTTGATGAAGATGCCAGAGGAAATGCTGAATATTAACAATTAGTGGTCTTGATTCATGCAAAATGAAGTTACAATTAGCCTTGATAGAATTAGCAAACGATTTGGCGAAAATATTGCCGTTAATGATGTAACATTCACTATGGTACAAGGGGAATGTTTGGCGCTTGTTGGTCATAATGGTGCTGGTAAAAGCACATTGATAAAGATGTTGCTTGGGCTGGTTAAACCATCTGAAGGCGATATTGAATTGATGGGTGCGGATAGTCAATCTAGTAATTTTGTTGAGATTAGAAAACAAATTGGTTTTTTACCGGAGCAGATATTGTTTCAAAATAACATGACGGGTTTTGAAACATTGAGTTTTTACTCAAAGCTAAAAAATGCGCGACAGAGTGATATATTAGCTTTGTTTGAGCGGGTAGACTTGCTGGCAGCAGCGCACCAACGCATCGCCACTTACTCCAAAGGCATGCGCCAGCGTTTAGGGTTGGCACAAGCGTTGATTGGGCAGCCTAAGTTTTTGATCTTGGATGAACCAACCACGGGGCTTGACCCATTATCGCGCCAACGGGTTTATGCTATTATTAATGAAGTTAAAAATGCGGGTGCTACTGTGTTGATTTCATCCCACGCATTAACTGAACTTGATGAGCGTATTGACCGTGTGGCAATTATGAATAAAGGTGCATTGGCGGCAATTGGAGATGTTGATCAATTACGAAGCAGTATTGGGCTTACATCGATGATAAAATTGACTGCAAATCATGAAGAAATGGCAAAAATTATTCATCATTTTAGGCATGATATGGTTAAATTTGAAGGTAAGCAGGACCGTTTGTCACTACGCTGCCCAATTGAAGAAAAGCCTTTGTTATTAAAGAAAATATTCGAGCTTAATGTTAATATTTTAAACATTGAAATTGTTGATCCAAGTTTGGAGCAGGTATTTATGCGTTATACCAATGATGTTAACACGGTTGGCGTTGAGGAGCTGTAATATGGGTGAAATACTTACTATGGTTGCTAAAGAAATTCGAGATGGCTTTCGTAATCGATGGGTTGTGATGATAACATTGGTTATGGCTTTGTTGGCTTTGACGCTTAGTCTTTTAGGGAGTGCCCCAATGGGGGTTACTAGCATTAGTCCATTGGCTGTTACAGTCGTTAGTCTATCTTCTCTAAGCATATTTTTTATTCCTCTCATCGCGCTTTTACTGGCATATGACAGCATTGTTGGTGAATATGAACGCGGGACTTTAACTCTGCTCT
Organism: Hyphomicrobiales bacterium; assembly: GCA_016744975.1. Taxonomy (GTDB): domain Bacteria; phylum Pseudomonadota; class Alphaproteobacteria; order Rhizobiales; family OSC116; genus OCS116. The sequence goes on from JADGDI010000062.1 coordinate 4,870, forward strand.
TGGTTTATCCGATTAAACGCAGCCAAATTATTATTGGTAAGTTTTTGGGCCATTTAATATTGTTATCAATCGCAATAATAATTGGCTATGGATTTGCTGGCATTGCGATTGCTATGTCTAGCGAATTTGGTTTTGCAAAGCAGGATTGGTTGAGTTTTGGGAAGCTTTTATTTTCATCCATCTTTTTAGGCGCTATATTTTTAAGCGTTGGGTATGTGATTAGTAGTTGGGTTAAAGACCGTAGCACAGCTGCCGCGATTGCTATTGGGGTGTGGCTGGTTTTTGTTTTGCTTTATGATATGGGGCTTTTGGCGATATTAGCGGCTGACACTGAACAAATGATTGGTTCAGAGGTGGTAACCTGGGTTATGCTGTTTAACCCAACCGATAGCTACCGGATGTTAAACTTAACTTCCAGTGCAGAGACCGCTTCATTAAGCGGCATGTCAGGCCTTAGCCAAGATAATAAAATTAGTGATTTAAGTTTGTTATTGGTTATGGGGTTTTGGGTGGCTTTGCCGTTGGGACTGGCGACTAGCATATTTAATAGGCGGCAGTTATGAGATTCAACTGTCGAAAAATAATCGTATTGGTCTTGGCATTCAATTAACTTCTGAAAAAGAACCCCTAGTCGATCGAAAGATAAGAGCAGGAT
>JADGDI010000062.1:5534-11734 GCA_016744975.1 Hyphomicrobiales bacterium
GCACTTAGCGCATGCCAAGAAGATTTGCCGCCGCCAAAAGCTGAGACAATGAGCCGTGCTTCGGTTGGGTTTTATTGTAATATGATTGTTGCTGACCATTCAGGCCCTAAGGCGCAAGTTTATGAAAAAGGTAAAAATAAACCTTTATGGTTTAGCCAGGTGCGTGATGCATTTGCCTATAAATCTATGCCAGGTGAGGCGCAAAATATTAGCATTATTTATGTGCATGATATGGGGCAAGCGGTTAGCTATGAACATCCGCAGGTAAGCGGTATTTGGACTGATGCTGCTAGTGCATTTTATGTGATTAATAGCGATAAGCGTGGCGGAATGGGCGCACGTGAGACCATTCCATTTAAAGAGAAGGCCAAAGCTGAGATGTTTGCAAAGTTAAATCAAGGTATTGTGGTGGCATTTAATGACATACCACTGGATTATCTATGGGGCGATGAGGGTGATTATGAAACCAAATAGACGGCGTTTTATCAGTATTTCGGCAACGGCAGTTGCAGCTACCGCATTTTTTGCAAGCGGTGTCAGCGCAAAGGCGATGCCTGCAAAGCTCTATAAGTGGCGGGGGCAGGCAATGGGCGCACCTGCGCAAATATCTCTATACGCAACAAGCGAGTTGCAGGCGGAAACTCTTTTTAAAAAATGCGAAAATGAAGTTGTTAGACTGGAGAATATATTTAGCCTTTATAAGCCAGATAGTGATATTTCAAGGCTGAATGCAACAGGTATCTTGCAGAACCCAAATTTTGAGTTTATTGCGCTTTTATCACGCTGTATTGGATATTCAAAGATTACGGAAGGTGCATTTGATGTAACAATCCAACCACTTTGGAAATTTTACAATGATCATTTTAAGCATAATGTTGAAACACCCTCAGCAGAAGCGCTTTCCACGGTTTTGCCGCTGGTTGGTTCTGATAAAATTAAGTTATCTTCAGGTGAGGTTTCTTTTCAAGACCCTAATATGGAAATTAGCCTAAATGGCGTTGCTCAGGGATATTTGACTGATAAAATTACGCAAATCCTAAAGCAAGCGGGTTTTGAAAATATGCTGGTTTCCATGGGGGAGACATTTGCTTCTGGCCAGCATGAGAACAATCGTAAATGGGTGGTTGGTATTGAATCTCCTATTGAGCAAACTAAGATATTGCATTCTGAAGAACTTAAAAACCTAGCCATTGCAACCTCTGGTGGTTATGGTTCTGTTTTTTCGGCGCAAGGCTACCACCATTTACTAAATCCAAAAACCGGATTAAGCGCCAATATTTATAGCTCTATTTCTGTTTTAGCCGAAGATAGCTTAACAGCTGATATGCTATCGACAGCCTTTTATATTATGCCACAGCATGAAATTGAAAAGGTTTTACATCAATTTCCACAAGTGAAAAAAATTGTGTTTGTGGATCTTGTTGGCAAGGTGACTGAACTTATTACATAGCAATTATTGGTTTAATCTTCTGGCAGCATGTTGCTATCTATTATTTTTTCAATGGCTTGTGCTAAATGTTGCGGACAAATTCTAAGTGGTAATTGGCGGCTTGTTCGGCTTGTGTTTCATCGCCGTTAATTATGGCTTGTTGTATGTCTGAATGTTGTTGGATAATTATTTTCTGCCAATCTTTAATTTTAGAGAAAATGGTAACTGTTTTTAAAATATCTTGCGCCACTAAATCGCTTATGCTGCGGATAATTTGTGCTAATATTAGGTTGTGAGATGCATCGGCAATTGCTAGATGAAACTCACTATCTGCCTTGGCGTGTGTTTCCAGATTTTTGCTTGTTGAGGCGTAGTATAGTTTGTTATAGGCATTGCCAATGACTTCTAAGTCGCTAACGGTTCTGTTTTTTGCTGCGAGCTTTGTTGCCTCAACCTCTAACAAATGGCGTACCGCTGTAATATCTGACGTTAGCTTATCGCTGTGGCTGATTATAGTCTCAAGTGGGTTTGAAATGGGTTCTTTAAAAATATCACAAATGATTGTGCTTGTACCATGACGAATTTTAACAATGCCTTGGCTATCCAGTTTGCTAATGGCTTCACGAATTGTTGCACGTGAAATGCCTAATTGCGTGGCTAGTTTTCTTTCTGATGGTAATTTATCTCCAGCGCGTAATGCGCCTTGGATAATGAGATTTTGTATTTGATCAATGACGATATTTGTTCGTTTTGTTACATTAACGGGTGCAATGCCACTCATGGTTATTCCTCTGTTAAGTTGACATTAAATTGAGAATCCAATATATAGAATTGGCTAACTGGTATGACCAGTTATAAACTATCATAATAGGTGAAAAATGCAACTTAAAAATTGTCATAATGTTTCGGATTTTCGCAAACTGGCGAAACGCAAAATACCTTCTCCACTTTTTCACTATATTGATGGTGGGGCGGATGACGAGCATACGCTTGCTCATAATAGCACTGCTTTTGACGGTTATGATCTTATTCCTAATGGGCTGGCAGATGTTACAAATGTGGATTTAACAACGAGCATTCTCGGGCAAAAAGTATCTAGCCCGATAATTTTAGCGCCCACTGGTATGAGCCGTTTGTTTCACCATGATGGTGAAAATGCAACTTCTAAAGCGGCAGAAAAATTTGGGCAATATTTTAGTCTCTCAACTTTATCGTCGGTGAGTATTGAGGATATTGGTGCGCATATTTCTAGCCCTAAAATGTTCCAGATTTACATTCATAAAGATCGCGGTTTGACTTATGAACTGATTGAAAGATGTAAGGCGGCAAAATTTACGGCTTTATGCCTTACCATCGATACGATTGTTGCTGGTAATAGAGAAAGAGATTTAAGGACGGGTATGGTTATGCCGCCTAGATTTACACCCTCTAGTTTGTTAAGCTTTGCGATGCGCCCCAAATGGGTGATGAACTATCTTACTCATTCGGCTTTTAGTTTGGCAAATTTAGAGTCTCAGATTGGTTCGAGCGGTAAAGAAAATATTTCAGTTATTGAATATATAAACTCACAATTTGATACCAATCTTTGCTGGGAGGACGCTGAAAAAGCGATTGAAGCTTGGGGTGGGCCGTTCGCAATTAAAGGGGTTATGTCTGTTGAGGATGCCAAGCGCGCCGTTGATGTTGGCGCATCGGCTATCATGATTAGCAACCATGGTGGGCGACAATTGGACTTTAGCCCAGCGCCGTTTGATATTTTGCCTGAAATTGTTGATGCTGTTGGCGGTAAAATTGAAATTATTTGTGATGGCGGTGTTCGGCGCAGTTCTCATGTTTTAAAGGCGTTGGCGCTGGGCGCAAACGCATGCTCTATTGGGCGGCCATATTTATATGGTCTGGCTGCGGGCGGTCAAGCGGGGGTTGAAGCGGTTTTGGGTAAATTCCATGATGAGTTGAAAAGAAATATGATGTTGATGGGGCTGAATAGACTATCTCAGCTAAACGCAACAAAAGTGCGAAAAAGATGTTAAGAATATCGGTTGGTTTACAAGCTAATAGGCTTATTTCAGTTAGCATTTACTGGCCGACATATTGCTTTAGAACAATTCTAAGATTCTAGTAATGGCTTGACATTTAGGCCTGTGGTTATTAGATAGTAATTAATTACTATCTTTTGGAGAGCCTCATGCGTAAGAACCTCACTGCTGAAGAGAGGCGTGCTGTAACTGTTGACACCGTGGTTGATCTGGCCGCAAATCAGAACCCAACGAGCATTACTACTGCGATGATTGCAAAACATATGAACTTAACCCAAGGGGCTTTGTTTCGGCATTTTGTAAATAAAGATGCCATTTGGCAAGCGGTTATGGAGTGGGTGAGTAAGCGTTTATTATCGCGGGTTTACAAAGCAGCTGATAATGCCACAAACCCGGTAAGTGCACTCGAAGCTGTATTCATGACGCATATCGATTTTATTGTTGTCCATCCTGGTGTGCCGCGCATGCTATTTGGTGAGTTACAACGCGCTGAAAGCAGTTCTGCAAAAAAGATGGCGCACCTGACCCTTAAAAAATATGGTCTGTTGATTTCCAACCTGATTAATGAAGGTAAGGTGGCTGGTTTGGTGGCGGAAAATGTTGATGCCAGTGCTGCATCCGTTATGTTTATTGGCTCTATTCAGGGGCTTGTTATGCAATCAATGCTAAGTGGTGATATTAATTTAATGAGCGACAACGCTGAGGGCATTTTTAAACTATTTAGTCAAAGCATTGAGATTAGAGAAAGTGTTAAGAAAAAAATATGAAAAATCTATTTAAAAAAGCATTTATTTTACCGCTAATTATTATCATTGCTGTGGCTTTGGTGGTTTATAAAATTAACAGTAACCCTGCGATAGAGCATTCCGACTTAAATTACCCGAGTAAAACCGTAGAAGTAATTACAGCAAAAACTTTATTATATCGTAGTCGGGCTGTTGCCTATGGTAGTATTGATGCTGCGACATCGCTGACTGTTAAGGCTGAAATTAATGGTAAAATTAATTATATACACCCCGAATTAAAACAAGGCGCAAGTCTTGCTAAAGGCACGGTTATTTTACGTATTGAGCCAACTGCCTTTGAGTTTTCTCTTGAGCAAAGCAAAGCAGGCTTGGCGAGTAGTGAGCATTCATTAAAGCAGTTGCAAGTAGAGCAAAAGACAATCCAACAATTCTTAAAAATTGCACAAAGGAGCTTTGACCTTGGTCAAGAAGATCTTGAGAGTTCAGAAAAACTTTTGACTCAAAAGGTGATTTCGGCTTCTAAATATAACAATGCTGAACAAAAGCAGTTGCAATTACAACAACAAGTGGAAGATTTAGAGGGTAAATTAGCTAGCTTTCCAAGTCGTATAGCTGTGCTTTTGGCACAAATCAATAAATCTAAAACCCAACTTGAACAAAGCCAAGATATACTAAAACGGACAGAAATTAAGTTACCATTTACCGCCCGTATTGGCCGCGTGTTTGTAGAAAAGGGCGAGTATGTTGGTGTAGGCGGACCATTGTTTGATGCGTTGGGGGTGGAGGCGGTGGAGGTTGTTGCGCAATTGCCGTTAAAGCAGTTTTCGTCATTGTTGGTCGTTGATGATATGCAGGCGTTGAAAATAAAATCAGCGGAACAAATTCAGTCACAATTTGAGCATATTGATTTAGATGTGAATATTCAACTGGTGCAAGCTGGTAGGCTTAGTCCTAAATGGCAGGGTGAGTTGGTACGTATCAGTGAGGCGGTTGACCCGATGACCAATACAATTGGGGTAGTAGTAAAGGTTGATAGTCCTTATGGCAATGCATTGCCGGGTAAAAAACCGCCTCTATTGAAGGGCATGTTTGTGCAGGTAGAATTTGTTGCCAAGGGAACTCAACAAATGGTTTTGCCGCGTAAAACCATACACCAAGGAAGGGTTTTTATTGCAAATAAAAATGATGAATTGGAAATACGACCTGTTGTGATAAGCAAAAAGCAAGGCGAGTTGGTGGTTGTTGAATCTGGTATTGAAAATGGTGATAGAATTATTATTACCGACATTATACCTGTTATTGAAGGCCAGCCATTGACTGTTATTGCGGCAACTGAAATTGAAAACAAATTGGTAATTGACGCGCTTGGTGAGGTTGAATTAACAGACATTAGCGCTGGAGATGCAAAATGATTCGTTATTTCGCTTCACACCCAACGGTGGGTAATATTTTAATGATGGCAATTATCGCCATTGGTGTATTTTCGGTCTCAAACTTAAACAAGGAAACATTCCCGCTTTTGAAACCAAGTAGGGTTCAGGTAACAGTGGTTTACCCTGGCGCTAGCCCAGCAAATGTTGAAGATGGCATATGCAACCCGCTTGAAGATGCAACCGATGGGATTAGTTTTTTAAAAGAACAAGATTGCGATGCCCGTGAAAATTTGGCAATTTTTACGCTTATAATGCAAGAAAGTGGTAATATTCGTGAGTTTGCTGATGATGTGAAAACTCAGATTGATACCATTAGTAATTTTCCTGAGAATGCGGACCAGCCGATTATTAAACTTCTTGGTCGCATCAACCCTGTTGCCAATGTTGCCATTACTTCGGAGAATCTCACTTATAATGAATTAAAAACCTTGGCAGTTCATTATCGCGATAGGCTGGTGGCTTTACCGCAAATTCCAATTGTAACCATTGACGGGTTTTCTAGCCATCAATTACAAATATTAGTGCGCCCTGATACTCAAAAGAAATATAATTTGAG
>JADGDI010000062.1:11744-16535 GCA_016744975.1 Hyphomicrobiales bacterium
TTGCTTCACTTGTTAAGGCGCAGGCTGTTGAGTTACCTGCTGGTACAATAATGGGCGGCCAGACCAGTTATCAACTTCAATTTAGTAATTTGCGTAAAACCATTGATGAATTGTCTGATCTTGTGATTATCAATAATGCCAATGGTGTGGCGATAAAACTTGGTGATGTGGCTAATATTGTTGATCGGTTTGAAAAGCCGGAAGAACGTATTGAGCTAAACGGACAACCAACCGCTATTTTGAAAATTAGCAAGAATACCATTGATGACACGTTGAAAGTTGCAGATGCTCTGAACGAATTTATTGCTGCAGAAAATGCAATATTACCCAAGGGCACAAAACTAACTGTACTGAATGACAACTCAACCTTGGTACGCGATCGCTTACAGTTATTGCTCACTAATGGGTGGCAGGGGCTGATTTTGGCAACTTTGGCATTGCTGTTATTTTTCTCGTGGCGCTATACATTTTGGATCGCTTTAGGGTTGCCAATTTCATTTTTGGGTGGTTTGGCGATGATGGTATTGTTTGGTATTAGCATTAACATGATATCGATGGTGGCATTGCTAATGGCGATAGGCATATTAATGGATGATGCCATTGTGCTATCTGAAAACATTGATCGCGAGTTTCGTAACGGAAAAACGCCATTAGACGCGGCTGTGGATGGTACTAAAAAAGTGTTTTCGGGCGTGTTTTCATCTTACCTTACCTCGGCTTTGTTATTTGGTAGCTTATTGATGATGAAAGGTGATATTGGCCAGATATTAGGTGTGTTGCCAATTGTATTACTTTCTGTTTTAACAATTAGTTTGATTGAGGCCTTTTTGGTTTTGCCCCATCATTTAAAGCAATCGTTGATACATACGGCCAAGAAAAAACAACCGAAATGGCGTATATGGTTTGAGGCTAAATTTGCTAAATTTCGTGATGCAGTAAGCAATGTTGCAGATGTTGCAATGAATTTTCGGTATGTCACTGTGGGTTTGGCCGTAGCGATGCTTGTGTTTTCGGTTGGACTTATCGCCACAGGCACTGTGAAATTTAAAGCATTCCCATCGCTTGAAGGCAATAATATTGAGGCGCGGGTATTGCTAGCGCAAGGCACACCTTTGGCTGAAACAGAACGTGTAATGGGGGTGTTGCTTGCATCACTGGACAAAACTAACAAGATGTTGAGCGAAAGCGAACCATCAGCCTTGATTGAAAATGTGCAGTTGATTTATGGAAAACATGGCGAGGTACCTGAGAATGGTACCCATTTGGCAACCTTGAGTGTTGATTTGTTATCAACTGAAGTGCGCAATACTAATATTGATCAAATAAAAGCAGTTTGGCAACAAAATACGCAAGCATTACCTAGCATTGTAAACATTCAATATAAAGAACCTGTGGTGGGGCCGGCTGGCCGAGCCATACACATTCGTTTGGTTGGCGAAGATTTGACCATATTGACCGAAGCATCAAGCAAAGTTCAGAATATTATTCGTGGTTATGATGGTGTGAGCAATTTGAGACTTGGTATCGCTGGTGTTGGCGTGGTTGGTGTTGGCGTGGTAAAATTGGTGAATGATCGCCAAACGGCTTTTACAACGATGTTTGATACCAGCATGTCAATTACTGCGGTAAGTGCTCGCTCTAAAACCCGCGATAGGGGGGTTGACCTCACCAATTACATTTGGTTTGATGACGCGCGTGAATTGGCAAAATCCGATGATATCGATGTATTTATTGAGCTAATTGGTGGCGATGAAGGCATTGCGCGTGAAGCTGTAACCATTGCACTTGAGCATGGTAAACATGTGGTCACTGCCAATAAAGCACTGATTGCCAAACATGGTGTTGCTCTTGCTGCATTGGCCGAAAAAAACAAAGTAGGCTTGTTGTTTGAAGCAGCAGTTGCTGGCGGCATCCCGATTATTCGAGTGATGAGCCAAAGTGTTGTTGCCAATGAGATCACGCATATTGCAGGCATTATGAACGGCACTTGTAATTATATTCTAACCACAATGAAAAAAGACGGTTTGGACTTTGCAACTGTTTTAGCCGATGCCCAAGCCAAGGGCTATGCCGAGGCTGACCCAACTTTTGATGTAGGCGGTATTGATACCGCGCATAAGTTAGCCATATTAACCAGCTTAGCTTTTGGGACAGAAATTAACTTTGACTCAATCTATATTGAAGGCATTGAAAAAATAACCGATATTGACATTCGTATTGCAGATCAATTGGGCTATTGCATCAAATTATTGGGCATGGCGGTTAAAACTGATAATGGTATTGAACAACGTGTTCACCCTGCATTGGTTTCAAAAAGTTCACCAATTGCTGCTGTTGATGATGTGAATAATGCGGTTTATGTGGATAGTAAAGCCCTTGATGGTATTATGTTAGAAGGCAAGGGGGCAGGCGAAGGGCCGACCGCCAGTTCCGTAGTTGGTGACGTTTTGCAGATTTTACGCGGTTTTATTGAACCTGCTTTCATTACACCCACGGCAAGGTTAAAGCCCTATCAAAAAGCACGAATGAACAGGCATGAAGGCGGTTATTATATTGCGCTTAATGTTAAAAATAAAGTTGGTGCACTTGCCGCAATTTCTGAGCGTATGGCAGAAGCAAAAATCTCGATAGAAAGCCTTATTCAACAAAAAGATGAAGGCAATGATGATGTTATCCCAGTTACAATAATTACCGAAGAGACTTCTGAAAGTGACATTCGCTTCGCTTTGACCAAAATCGCTGCCGATGGGTTTTTGGACGCCGAGGCGCGTTTAATTCGCATTGAAAAGTTTTCTTAATAAGGTAGATCTGCAAATTTGCCTTATTAAAGTTGCTTCTACCCTAGACCTTTTGGTTATAATAGTTTAAGTCAGGCAATGTTTGTTGATGCATATAGTTGGGCGACTTATCATCACTATAATTGGGTTAGGCATTTGAGCGTTATCGCTTTTAGCCAATAATTTAAAGGGTATAAAATGACGGAAATAAATCCTGCATTAGACAGAATATTGACTCTTGAGCTTGCACGGGTAACTGAGCGCGCTGCTGTAGCTGCGACTATTATGCGTGGTAAAGGGCGAGAAAAAGCTGCTGATCAATTGGCTGTGGACGCAATGCGCCGCGAGCTCAATGCGCTGGATATTGACGGCGTGGTGGTGATTGGTGAAGGTGAGCGTGACGAAGCGCCAATGTTGTTCATTGGCGAAGAAGTTGGCACTAAAAATGGTCCGAAGGTTGATATAGCGCTTGACCCATTAGAAGGTACAACTTTATGTGCTAAAGCCAAACCAAATTCGCTTGCAGTTTTGGCAATGGCAGTTGGCGGCACACTATTGCATGCGCCAGATGTTTATATGGATAAAATTGCAATTGGTGGCCAATATGAAGAAGGCTTGATCGATTTAGACTTAAGCCCAACTGAAAATTTAAAACGTTTGGCCAAAGCCAAAGGCGTTGAAGTAAGTGAATTGGGTGTCTGTGTGTTAGATCGTCCACGTCATCAACCGCTTATTGCTGAAATTCGTAAATCTGGCGCGTCAATTGTGATGATTGATGACGGTGATATAGCAGGTGTTATTGCCACTACTGATCCAGTTAAAACTGGTGTTGATATCTATATGGGCGTTGGCGGCGCACCTGAAGGGGTGCTAGCTGCAGCTGCACTACGTTGTATTGGTGGGCAAATGCAAGGCCGTTTGGTAACAGATAGCCAAAGTCAAAAAGACCGTGCTGCAAAAATGGGCATTGAAGACTTTGATAAAAAACTATCAATTCGTGATATGGCACGCGGGGATGTGATTTTTTCAGCAACGGGTGTTACAGATGGAGACATGTTATTTGGTGTCCGTATGTTGAACAATAAAATCGAAACTGAAACCATTGTGATGCGCTCATCAACAGGTACGGTTAGAACCATTATTGGCGAACATTATAAATATGAAAAATTCGCACTAGACACATAGGCTTAAACACTCTGTTTGCAAAAGCTAATTTGCTTCACAGCCTCAAACAGTTGTTTGGGGCTGTTTTGATTTATCAAATAATTTTGCCTTTAGTCTAAACTACGTTATTTTACCCCTTTAATATTAACATAAAACTCGCTATATAAATTAAGCTTTCACCGTAGAATATTGATCTTTTTGGGCAATAAAGTATGAATTATCAAAAACTGATTAAAAATTCCGTAGACTCGATAAAACAAGAAGGGCGCTATAGGGAATTTGCTGACTTAATGCGCCATAAAGGCCGCTTTCCAAAAGCGAATTTAATCAATGCAGATGGGTCACAAAGAGATGTTTGTATTTGGTGCTCTAATGACTATCTTGGTATGGGGCAAAATGAAAATGTTTTATCTGCAATGCATACAGCATTGGAGTGCTCTGGCGCTGGAAGTGGCGGTACGCGCAATATATCAGGCACAACCCACTTTCATGTTGAACTAGAAGCAGAGCTCGCAGATTTACACCGAAAACAAGCAGCTTTATTATTCACATCTGGTTATATTAGTAACGAAACAAGCCTAGCTACATTATATAAAATATTACCCAACTTAACTGTGTTTTCTGATTCTGAAAATCATGCCTCAATGATAGAAGGCATCAAAGCAGGCAAGGGCAATAAAGTTATTTTTAAACATAATGATATGAATGACTTAGAAAGAAAACTAAAGGCTTGTGATATTGATAGCGCAAAATTAATTGCTTTTGAATCAGTATATTCGATGGATGGCGACATTGCGCCCATTAAACAAATTTGTGATCTTGCTGATAAATATAATGCACTCACTTATAT